>CAJMRV010000020.1 GCA_905215795.1 uncultured bacterium
CGAAACTGCACATCCCCATGGAGAACGACAGGGCGCCCTCGCGGATGGGATGCGGCTTGTTTTCGCCGTCGAGTTCGGAGAACCGGACCCACAGCATGAATTTGTTGACGCTCAGTTCTGGGATGATGTCGGTGTCGTTGGGGAGCCAGATCTGCACCAGCGGGACGTTGGGGCAGTGCGTCATGGACTGCTGGAAGTTCCCCTTTTCGCAGCGGTACATTTTAATCCGACCGTTCTTCCTGAGTAAATCCAGAAGGATCTTCGAGCCGTCGCGGATCGGCTGGAGGGTCGCGCCGTAGCCGAGCAGTTCGGCGCGGCGGCGGGAGGGATCGCGGTTCATCCAGTGGTGGAACTGCGGGAGGTCGAACTCGCACGTTCCGCCGACGATCGTCTGGCGGGTCCTCACGAGCTGGAGCCATTGGTTCTCACGGACGCTCTGTCCGGTCCTGCCGACGGTGTTCGTCACGAGGGTGATCGTGCTCTCGAGCTTGGCGAGGAGCTCCATGTCGACGGGTTCCTCGTCCTCCTTGACCGGTTCGGCGGCCTTCGCGAGCATGCGCTGGCGCTGGCGTTCGAGCTCCTGGATCAGTTCGTGGCGGAGGTCCGAGCGGGCCGTCGCGTCGAGCAGGTCGAAGAGCGCGGAGATGGCTGCCTGGTGCGAGATCGGGGAATCCTGCTCGCAGAACCAGTCGAAGCGTTTGAACAACGCCTCGAGGCGCAGGTACGTGCGGTATTTCTCATTGCAGGGAAATTCGTAGAGCAGGGAGTTTTCCGGAATCATGGCAACCCGTTAAGAAAGATGGAACTCGTTAGGTAGGATAACTGATTTCGCCTCCGGCCGTTTCAACTGCGGCGGCCTGCAGCGTCGCGCGTCCAGACCGAGACGAGGTGGTCGAGGGCCCCGTAGAGCTCGTCGGAACTGCCCATGTTGACGATGACGTCGTCGGCGAAGTCGAGGATCATCTTCCTCGGAGGCTGCTTGGAGATGATGCTCCGGGCGATCTCCTCGGTGAGGCCGGGGCGCTTGAGGATGCGTTCGACGCGCACGTCGTCGGCCGCGTCGATCACGAGGATCCGGTCGACCAGGCCGCGCCAGGAGGAGTTGGTTGTGAGGAGGGGACAGTCGAAGATGACGACGGGATGGTCGGCGCAGGCCTTTTTGATCTGACGCTCGATCTCCTCGGTGATCATCGGGTGGAGGATGGTCTCGAGCCTGGCCCTGGCCTCGTCGTCGCGGAAGACGAGTTCGCGCATCTTGCGCCGGTCCATGGCGCCCGTGCAGTTGAGGTAGTCTCGTCCGAAGGTGCGTGCGACGGCTTCGGAGCCTCGCGCGCCCGGACCCGTGAGTTCGCGGCTGATCCTGTCGGCGTCCACGACGGGCAGGCCCTTGCCCTGGAGGTACAGGGAGGCCGTGCTCTTGCCGGCGCCGATTCCGCCGGTTAATCCGATAACAATTGACATACGGGGGGAATGGTTGGTGTTGAGGGGTCGGCGCATCTCTTCCGGATGCGCTCCTCAAGCTAGTGTAGCGTGGAACCCCTCGCCCTTCAACGGGATTGAAGAGGCCCTCCCCGTGGTACGGACGAAAAAAAAGAGACAACTTCAAAAAAGCTGTCTCTTTAATTCAAACTGGTCGGGGTGAGAGGATTCGAACCTCCGACTCCTACGTCCCGAACGTAGTACTCTACCAGGCTGAGCTACACCCCGACTTGTTGTTTTCAACGTAGGAAACGAAGTATATCAGAGTTCGTTTCAAAGTGTATAGCGTGTTTGCGTGAGTCCCTTAGTTCTGACGTTCGACCGTGAAGGCGAGCAGGTCGATCAGGCTCTTCCTGTAGGGGGACTCGGGCAGGATCATGAGGGCGCGGCGGCCGCGTTCGAGTTCGCGGCGCGCGCGTTCGCGGCAGCGTTCGAGGGCGTTCGTGGAGAGGACGATGTTCGTGATCGCCTCGAAGTCGCCGTTGCCTTCGCGGACGGCCTTGCGGATCGATTCCTGCTCCTCGGGGGTGCATTCCTCGAGCGTGTAGATGAGCGGGAGCGTCATCTTCCCCTCGCGCAGGTCGGCGCCGAGGTTCTTGCCGATCTCGGCGGTGACGCCCCTGTAGTCGAGGATGTCGTCGGCGATCTGGAAGGCGTTGCCCAGGGCGAGCGCGTATTCGGCGACGGCGGCCTCGCGTTCGGGCGTTGTGTCGGCGATGGCGGCGGCCATGCGGGCGCCCGCTTCGAAGAGGCAGGCGGTCTTGCGTTCGATGACGCGGAAGTAGCGTTCCTCGTCGACCTCAGGGTCATGGGCGTTGACCATCTGGATCACCTCGCCCTCGCTCAGGCGGTTGGCGGCCGCGGACAGGGCCTCCATGACGCGGAGGTTGCCCGCCTTGACCATCATCTGGAAGGAGCGCGTGTAGAGGAAGTCGCCCACGAGGACGGCGGCGCCGTTGCCCCAGCGGCTGTTCGCCGTGGGACGGCCGCGGCGCATCTCGCTCTCGTCGACGACGTCGTCGTGCATGAGCGTGGCCGTGTGGAGGATCTCGATCGTGGCGCCCAGGTACTGATGGAGCGTCCCCTCGTAGCCCAGCGCGCGGCAGATGAGCATGAGGAGCGCCGGACGCATGCGCTTGCCGCCCGCGCTCGTGATGTATCCGCTGATCTCCTTCATGCGGGAGACGTCGCTGGAGAGTTCCTCGCGGATGATGCGGTCGACGGCGGCCATGTCGTCGGCGATCGGGGAGAGGAGCTGTTGCACGAGGGCTTTGGGTGAGGTAGTCTGCGTCATGATTCTTGAGGGTGTCCAGTCTGTGGTCCGCCTCGGAACGACTCCGGTGCGGACCGCGTCTTCGGGGCGGCGTCGAGCCGCTTCTTGGTGCATGCATTGTAGCAAGGCTGCTTTGACGAGGGTGCGTTTTGCCGCGGGCCGCCGGACGGAGCGGGAAAAAAGGACGTATCGACTTGACTTGCCTGGGGAACTCGATGATAATTTTGGCTTTTCCCGCACACGAGAATGCTTGTTGATGGGCCCGGGGTCGTCCCGGATCCGCGCAACATGCTGATTACAAAAAGGTTTTGTTCAACATCCCCGTCCACGCGGCGGTGCTGCTGAAGCAAAACGGGCGAGGTTTTATACATGTACGCAATTATCAAAACTGGCGGTAAACAGTACCGCGTTTCCGTTGGCGAGAAGCTCAAGGTCGAAAGCCTTAACGCTGAAGTTGGCGAACAGGTTTCCTTGAATGAAGTGCTCGCGATCAGCGACGAAAACGGCTTGAAGGTTGGCTCCCCCGTCGTGGAAGGCGCCAGCGTGAAGGCGACCGTTCTTTCCCACGGCCGTGGCGAAAAGGTCCGCATCTTCAAGTTCCGTCGTCGTAAGCACTCGATGAAGTCTGCCGGTCACCGTCAGAACTACACCGAGCTCAAGATCGAATCGATCGCAGCTTAATTGGTTAACCCACTTTTTATAGAGAAGCAACAAAATGGCACACAAGAAAGGTGGCGGCTCAACCCGCAACGGTCGTGATTCCCAGGCCAAGCGCCTCGGCGTGAAGGTCTTCGGTGACGCTGCTGTCAACGCCGGCGGCATCATCGTTCGTCAACGCGGCACCAAGTTCCACGCCGGCAACAACGTCGGCATGGGCAAGGACCACACCCTCTTCGCTCTCGTCGACGGCGTCGTCAAGTTCGAAGTCAAGGGCGCGTTCAACCGTCATTACGTCAACGTCGAACCCATCTCCGCCTAATCAAGCCGGAGACCGTTCGTACGGTACGAATTGAAGGAAAGCTCAGTGGCATGGAGCCACTGAGCTTTTTTGATGGGTGCGGTATCCCCGTGGAGTGAAAGCACCTATAATCGGAGCGAGTCCCGGCGCTGTGGGCGTCGGCGTTGAGCGCCGAAAGAGAACAGGCCCGCTTCCCGGGTTATTGAAAATACGGATTCTTTTTCAAGGTGATTTTGTGAAATTTGTAGACGAAGCCAGGATTGAAGTTCAGGGTGGCAAGGGCGGCAACGGCGCCGCAAGCTTCCGCCGCGAGAAATTCATCCCCAAGGGCGGTCCCGACGGCGGCGACGGTGGTCGCGGCGGCTCGGTCTGGGCCGTGGCCGACCGCAACATCAACACGCTCGTCGACTACCGCTACACGCGCAAGTTCTTCGCCCCCAACGGTGAGAACGGACGCGGCGCCGACTGCTACGGCGCCGGCGGCGAGGACATCACGCTTCGCATGCCCGTGGGCACGCTCGTCCGCGACATGGACACCGGCGAGGTGATCGCCGACCTCAACGTCCACGGCGCCAGGCAGCTCCTCGCCCAGGGCGGCAAGGGCGGCCTCGGCAACCTGCACTTCAAGAGCAGCGTCAACCGCGCTCCGACCGAATTCACGCCGGGCGAACCCGGCCAGTTCCGCTCCCTCGAGCTCGAACTCCAGGTGCTCGCCGACGTCGGCCTCCTGGGCCTCCCCAACGCGGGCAAGTCCACCTTCATCACGGCCGTCTCCAACGCCAGGCCGAAGGTCGCCGGGTATCCCTTCACGACGCTCCACCCGCATCTGGGCGTGGTGCGCGTGGGTCCCGAGGACAGCTTCGTGCTCGCCGACGTGCCGGGCCTGATCGAGGGCGCCTCCGAGGGCGCCGGTCTGGGCCACCAGTTCCTGCGCCACCTCTCCCGCACGAAGATCCTGCTCCACGTCATCGACGTGGCGCCCTTCGACGACGCGGGCGATCCGGTGGACCGCGCCGTGGCGCTCGCCGGGGAACTCGAGAAGTACGACCCCGAGCTCGCCGCCAAGCCGCGCTGGATCGTCCTCAACAAGATCGACCTCATCGACGAGGAGGCCCTCGAGGACATGAAGCGCCGCTGTGCGGAGAAGCTCTGTCCTAACGGCGAGCCGATCTTCATGATCTCCGCCGCGACCCGCACGGGCTGCGACGAACTCGTCAAGGCCCTCGCCCAGAAGATCGACGAGGACCGCCGCGCCGCCAACCGCTTCCTGGATGACGAGCGCTTCGATCCGGCGGAATGATATTCACCCATGCTCCGGGCCGCGTTCGACCCGGAGCGCAGTGATGTGTTGCTGAGCCAATTTTTTTTTACCCATAGTAGGGGAAGACAACCATGCAACAGTCCTCGTTTCTAGAACGTTACTTCGACTTCAAGTCCTACGGGACGACGATGAGCCAGGAGGTCTACGCGGGCATCACCACCTTCATGGCGATGGCCTACCTCATCTTCGTCATTCCTTCGATGCTCCATGACGGCGGCATCCCGAAGGACGCCGCGATCGGCGCCACGATCCTCGTGACGATCGTCATCACCCTGCTCATGGGCATCTGGGCCAAGTACCCCGTCGGGGTCGCCCCCGGCCTGGGCATCACGGCCTACTTCGCCTATTACATCTGCGGTCCCGCGGGCTACTCGTGGCAGGCGGGCCTGGGCTGCGTGTTCATCTCGGGCGTGGTCTTCTTCTTCCTCACCGTCACGCGGATCCGCCAGTACATCATCAATTCGATCCCGATGGACCTCAAGCTCGCGATCGTCGTGGGCATCGGGGCGTTCATCTCGTTGATCGGCCTGAAGAACGGCGGCGTGATCGTCAAGGATCCCAACACGTTCGTGACCCTGGGCGACATCACCCAGCCGCAGGTCCTGCTCACGCTCTTCGGCTTCTTCCTGACGAGTGCGCTGATGGTCCTGCGCCTGAGGACGGCCATGATCCTCGGCATCCTCATCACGACCGCGGTCGGCATCGCCTGCGGCGTCTCCGACCTGCCCAAGGGCTCCTGGATCTCGACGTCGCTCCCCGACATCAGCGGCACCTTCCTGCAGCTCGACCTCAAGAGCGCGCTGAGCCACGGCCTGCTCACGATCATCTTCACCCTGACCATGGTCGACCTCTTCGATAACATGGGCGTCCTGATCGGCCTGGCCAAGAAGTGCGGCTTCATGCGTGAGGAGGGACAGATCGTCAACCTCGACAAGGCCTTCATCACCGACTCGATCGGCACGATGTTCTCCGCCCTGATGGGCACGACCACGGCGACCTCCTATCTCGAGAGCGCCACGGGCGTGGCCGCCGGCGGCCGCACCGGCATGACGGCCGTCGTCACGGCGCTGTGCTTCTTCGTCGCCCTCTTCTTCATCCCGCTCGTGGCCATCGTCCCGAGCTACGCCACCGCCCCGATCCTCGTGATCGTCGGCGCCCTGATGATGCAGGAGGTCGTCGGCATCCACTTCGAGAAGCTCGAGATCGCCATCCCGGCCTTCCTGACGATCGTGGCCATGCCGTTCACGTTCAACATCGCCACGGGCTTCGGCTTCGGCTTCATCACGTACGCCGTGCTCCACATCCTCACGGGCAAGTGGCGCGCCGTCTCCCCGCTCATGTACATCATCGCGGGCTGCTTCGTGGTCAACTTCGTGCTGCGTTCCTAAACGGACGGGTGCGGGGCGGAACCCCGTTCTACCCCGCCTGAAGGCACGACGACGGAAACCTCCGGTCCCCCTCCTGAACAGGGGGCCGGAGGTTTCCGCGTTTCAGGGGTGCCCCTTCCTGCGCCCCGGCCGGCCCGTAGTATGATGGAGGTTCGTCCGTCCCCTCCCGAAGGACCGGGAGCCGGGCGGGACGGACCCAGAGACAAGGAGAAATGTATGAATCAATCTGTGAAGGAGGCCGGACGCATCGTCGTCAAGGTCGGCAGCGCCCTCGTCACCAACGACGGCCACGGACTCGACCACAATGCGATCGCCAGGTGGGCCGAGCAGATCGCGCGCCTCCAGAAGATGGGCAAGGAGGTGATCCTCGTGAGTTCGGGGGCCATCGCCGAGGGGATGCTCCGCCTCGGCTGGACCCGGCGCCCCGCCGAGGTCCATGAGCTCCAGGCGGCCGCGGCCGTTGGCCAGATGGGCCTCGTCCAGGCCTATGAAGGCCACTTCCGCGCCTTCGGCGTGTCGACCGCCCAGGTCCTCCTCACGCACCAGAACCTCGAGGACCGTGAACAGTACCTCAACGCCCGCGCCACGCTCCGCGAACTCCTGCGGCTCGGCGTCGTGCCGATCATCAACGAGAACGACACCGTCGTCACCAACGAGATCAAGGTGGGCGACAACGACACGCTCGGCGCCCTCGTGACGAACCTCGTCGAGGCCGACGTGCTCGTGATCCTCACCGACCAGAGGGGCTTGTACACGGCTGATCCGAGAAGCAATCCCGACGCCCGCTTCGTCTCCGAGGCGAGGGCGGGGGACCCCGCCCTCGAGAAGATGGCGGGCGGCGCCGCGAGTTCGCTCTCCAAGGGCGGGATGATCACGAAGATCCTCGCCGCCAAGCGTGCGGCCCGCTCCGGCGCGAGCACCGTCATCGCCTCGGGCCGCGAACCCGACTGCCTCGTGCGCCTCGCCTCGGGCGAGTCGATCGGCACCTTCCTGAAGTCCGAGAACTCGGTCCTGCAGGCGAGGAAGCAGTGGCTCGCCGACCACCTGCGCTCCCGCGGCCGCGTCGTGCTCGACGACGGGGCGGTCCATGCGCTCCTCGACGGGCACACCTCGCTCCTTCCCGTCGGCGTCAGGCGCGTCGAGGGCGACTTCGTGCGAGGCGAGCTCGTGAGCGTCGTCGACGGCTCGGGCGTCCTCCTCGCCCAGGGCCTCACGAACTACTCGAGCGAGGACGCCGCCCGTCTGTGCGGCGCCCACACGGGCGAGTTCGAGGCGCTCCTCGGCTACGCCCACGAGCCGGAATTGATCCACCGCGACAACATGATCGTCGTGAATTCCGACGCGAAGTCCCAGTCTTGATAAAATAGTCGGATTGATTTGTTGTCGAAGCATGTCCTCCGGGAGGCCGCGGCCCACGGAGGACATCCTTCTTTTTATTTGGTAGAGAACACACACATGCGTGCCCGTCAATACTTTATTTCGACCTTGAAGGAAGCGCCCGCCGATGCGGACGTCGTGAGCCAGCAGCTCTGCATCCGTGCGGGCCTGATCAAGAAGCTCGCCGCCGGGGTCTACAACTACATGCCCATGGGGCTGCGCTCGATCCGCAAGATCGAGAAGATCATCCGCGAGGAGATGGACCGCGCCGGCGCCCTCGAACTGCTCATGCCGATGGTCCAGCCCGCCGAGCTCTGGCAGGAGACCGGCCGCTGGCAGAAGTACGGCGAGGAACTGCTCCGCTTCAAGGACCGTCACGACCGCGACTTCGTGATCCAGCCGACCTCCGAGGAGGTCGTCACCGACATCGCCCGTCAGGAGATCAACAGCTGGCGCCAGCTTCCCGTGAACTTCTACCACATCCAGACGAAGTTCCGCGACGAACGCCGTCCCCGCTTCGGTCTGATGCGCGGCCGTGAATTCACGATGAAGGACGCCTATTCGTTCGACCGCGACGAGGAAGGCGCCGCGCGCTCCTACGACAACATGTTCGAGGCCTACAAGCGCATCTTCACGCGCCTCGGCCTGGTGTTCCGTCCCGTGCGCGCCGACACCGGCGCCATCGGCGGTTCCCGCTCGCATGAATTCCAGGTCATCGCCGACGTCGGCGAGGACGTGATCGCCTACTGCCCTGAAAGCGACTACGCCGCCAACATCGAGCTCGCCGAGGCCTTCTCGGTCCTCGACGGCCGTGCCGAACCCTCCGAGAAGATGGAGAAGAAGGCCACCCCGGGCAAGGAGAAGTGCGAGGACGTCGCCGAATACCTCGGCATCGACGTCAAGCGCATGCTTAAGAGCGTCGTGCTCGCCGCGGACCGCGTCGACGAGAAGGGCGCCCCCATGGCCCCCGCCATCGTGCTCGTGCTCCTGCGCGCCGACCATGAACTCAACGAAGTCAAGGCCGGCCGCCTCCCCGAGCTCGCCGAGGGCTTCCGCTTCGCCACCGACGACGAGATCCTCGCCGCCTTCGGCTCCAAGCCGGGCTACCTCGGTCCCGTCGGTCTGGACGCCTCGATCAAGGTCTACGCCGACCGCACGGCCGCCGACATGGCCGACTTCTGCTGCGGCGCCAATGAAGAGGGCTTCCACATCACCGGCGTGAACTTCGGCCGCGACCTGCCCGAACCCGAAGTCGCCGACCTCCGCAACGTGGTCGAAGGCGACCGCAGTCCGGACGGCAAGGGCGAACTCCGCCTGCAGCGCGGCATCGAAGTGGGCCACGTCTTCTATCTGGGCACCCGCTACTCCGAGGCCCTCAACGCCACCTACCTGGATGAATCCGGGAAGCCCCAGGCCATCCAGATGGGCTGCTACGGCATCGGCGTGACGCGTCTCGTGGGCGCCGCCATCGAACAGTGCCACGACGACCGCGGCATCATCTGGCCCGACGCCATCGCTCCGTTCGAAGTCGTCATCTGCCCGATGAACTACGCCAAGAGCGAAGCCGTCCGCGAAGAAGCCGACAAGCTCTACGAGGCCCTGAAGGCCAAGGGCGTCGACGTCATTCTCGACGACCGCGACATGCGTCCGGGCGTCATGTTCGCCGACTGGGAGCTCATCGGTGTCCCGCACCGCATCGTCATCGGCGACCGCGGTCTCAAGAACGGCGAGGTGGAGTACGTCTGCCGCCGCGCCATGGACGAGAAGATTATGCTCGCCAAGGATGAAGCCGCTGACTTCCTCGTTTCGAAGATCGCCCGCTGAATCCCTCCGGGAGTCCGGTGAATGAACAAAGGCCTTCGACGCTGAGTGCGTCGAAGGCCTTTTTAATGCTGTCAGGCTTTCGAGGAATGAAAAAATGAAGGCCCTCCCAAAGGGGAGGACCTTCATGGCTCACGTGTCCGTTTCGTATCTCAGCGGACGTCGGCGCCCTTGACGGGGTCGAACTGCAACGTGAGCGTTCCCGGGGTCTTCATGTTCGGACCGTGCGGGAACGGATTGCACAAGTGGATCGCGTTGGTCACGGCGATGTCGTAGGCGGGGATGCCCGAACTCTTGAGCATCTTCGGGGGCGAACGGAATTCACCGTTGTTTCGCAGGAAGACACGGACTTCGGCGACGTGTTCGCCCGCCTTCATCGAGCTGGGCACGTCGTAGGCGATGTTCGGACGCACGCAGGCGACGACGCGGGCCGCGTAGCGGTTGAGGGCCTCGCCGGTGAGCTGGCGCATCTCGGCGGTGGGATCCCCGTCGGGGCGTCCGCCGGGCGCGCTTTCCTTGAGGCTCGACATCGCGCGGGCCACCTCGGCCTTGCGGAGTTCCTCAAGGCGCTTCTTCTCCCTGGCCGCCCGTTCAGCCGCCTTCCTGCGCTCGATTTCGCGGGCCTTGGCTTCGGCGGCGGCTTTTTCAGCGGCCTTCTTTTTGGCGAGTTCCTCGGCCTTCTGCTTTTCGATGCGGCGTTGTTCGGCGAGTTTCCTCTCGATTTCCTGCCGCTTCTGCTCCCGGGCCTGCTTTTCGATTTCGGCGGCCTTCTGTTTTTCAGCCTCGGCCTTGCGGCGGGCCTCCTCCTGCTGGCGGAGCGCGATGTCGGCGGCGGCCTTTTCACGCGCCTTCAGTTCGGCGGGCGTGGGCGCGGGCGGCTCGGGCTTCGCTTCGGGCGTCTTTTCGGGGGCCTTCTCCTTCTCAACGGGTTTTTCCTCGGGCGGCGGCGCGGGCTTGGTGAGCGGCGCGTTCCCGGGAAGCGCCTCGGGGGCCCAGAGTTCGGCGTAGACCTCCGAGGAGCTCGTCGTCCAGTTGAAGGCCACGGCGAACGCGGCGAACAGGGCCGCGTGGGCGGCCACCGAAAGGAGCACCGCGGGCTTGATGAAGGCCCGCCGGTCTTCGGAGGATTGTCGGGAGAGTTCTCGGATGTTCATGGTCAACGGGTCCGTCCCTCGAGCTTGAGGGCCAGTCCGACGCGTTCGAAGCCGCCGCTCTGGAGCGTCTTGAGGGCCTCGATCACGGTCTCATAACGGACCTCCTTGTCGGCGAGGATCACCACGGGCGTCTTGGCGTCGTCTCCGGAGACGCTCTTGACGGCGTCGACGAGGCCGGCCAGGCTCACCGGGGTGAGGTTCTTGCCCTGTCGGATGGAGACCTTGCCGTTGGTGTAGACGATCACCTCGACGGGCTTGTCGGGGGCCTTGCTCGCCTTGCTCACCGAGGGCAGGTTCACCACGCTCGGATTCACGAAGGGGGCGGCCACCATGAGGATCACCACGAGCACGAGCATGACGTCGATGTAGGGGACGACGTTCATCTCGGCGAGCAGCTTCCTTCTGGGACGTTTGTTGAAGAGGGCCATGGCGATCAACCCCTCGTGTTCTGACGCTGGAGGATGTTGAGGAACTCCTCGGAGAAGCCGTCGAGGCGGTTCGAGATGATCGTCAGGCGGTTGTTGTAGTAGTTGAAGGCGGCCGTGGCGGGAATGGCGGCGAACAGGCCGATGGCGGTGGCGACGAGGGCCTCGGCGATGCCGGGGGCGACGACGGCCAGGCTGACGTTCTCGAGCGAGGCGAGGCCCGTGAAGGCGTTCATGATGCCCCAGACCGTGCCGAAGAGCCCGATGAAGGGCGAGGTGGAGCCAATCGTGGCGAGTGCGGGCAGGCCCCGTTCGAGGGCGTCGATCTCACGCGTGTACACGGCGCTCATGGCGCGGCTCACGCTCGAGACGGTGTCGGGGTGCTGGTGGTCGAGCTTGAGGAACTCCTGCATGCCGGCCATGAAGACGCGCTCCTCGATGCCGGTGGCGGCGCCCTTGTTCTGGCACTCCTCGAGCAGGCCGGTGAGCTCGGCGCCGCTCCAGAACTTGCGTTCGAAGGCGTCGACCTGCTTCTGGGTCTTCTTGAAGATGAAGAATTTCTGGAAGATGTAGGTCCAGCTCAGAAGCGAGAGAAGCAGGAGCAGCGCCAGGACGGCCTGCACGACGAGGCTTGCGTTCGCGATGAGCGTGAGGATGGAAAGGTCGGTCGAAGGAGTCATGTTCGAAAGCACCGTTTAGTTGGAGTTTGTGACGTATTCGTTGAGGATGCCGGAGAGTGCGGCGGGGAGCGCCTTCGGGCGCTTGGTCGTCGGGTCGACGCAGGCCACGGTGAGCGTGGCCGTGCAGATGAGGGTGTCACCGCGCATGACGTCCTGCTCGAAGACCATGGAGGCCCTCCTGAGGGTCGTCAGGCGCGTCAGGACGACGAGGTCGTCGTCGAGGACGGCGCCCCGGCGGTACTTGAGGTCCGCTTCGGAGACGACGAGGATCACGCCGGCCGGGCCGAGTGCGAGCTCGCGCTGGTTCACGCCGAGCTTGTGGAGGATCGTGCTCCTCGCACGTTCCATGAACTTGAGGTAGTTGGCGTGGTAGACGATGCCGCCCGCGTCGGTGTCCTCCCAGTGGACGTGTACGGGATAACGGTCTTCAGTCATGTCGGTCTGAGTCTCCGGTGTCGAACGCTCTCACGCCCCGCCCATCAGCGGGAACGGGCCGATCTGCGGATCCAGATCCAGCTCATGAGCAACAATACCCATAGGATAACAGGGACGGTTCCCGGAAGGGAGTGCACGAACGAGGCGAGTCGGTCGGCGCCCGTGGCGTCGGTTCCGAGGACGTGGCGCACGGGCCAGACGAGGAGGAGCCAGTTGACGAGGATCCAGAGGATGATGCCCGTGGCGAGCGAGCTCCGCCAGCCGAGGCGCCCGAGGGCGGCGACGCCCTCGGCGAAGGTCCCGCCCGTTCTCCTCGCGATCACCGAGGCGAGGACGATCAGGAACGCGAATGCCGTCACGCCCCCGGCGATGAAGGCGACGAGCGAGCGCTTGGTGACGATGAAGAACGGCCTTTCATTGCTCGGGAGCAGCGGGGAGACGTGCTCGAGGGGGACCCCCGACGTGGACGAGAGCGCAAACGGGAGGCTCGCTGATTTTTCAGGAAGTCCCGCGCCGATCGCGTCGAGGAACGACGAGAGGAGGCTCCCCCCGTCGTGCGGGATCGTGAGCAGGGCGCCCAGGAACCAGAGGAAGGCGGTGACGGTGAGGACCGTCTGGACGCCGGCGTGGCGCCGGGCCGTCCTGAGGGCGGCGGCGCGGCCGGGGTCGCGCACGGCCAGGACGAGGAAGAGCGCGAGGGCCGCCGTGGCGACCCAGAACGAAAGCGCGGGCGAGATTTCGTACATTTAGAGCTCCGCGAAGAGGTCCGGGGCGAGTCCGCCCGGGGGCGTGAGTTTGAAGTGGCGCCATGCGCGGTCCGTCGCCACGCGTCCGCGCGGCGTGCGCTGCACGAAGCCCTGCTGGATGAGGAACGGTTCGACGACGTCCTCGAGGGTTTCCCTGTCCTCGCCGATGGCGGAGGCCAGGTTGTCGATGCCGACGGGGCCGCCCGAGAACTTCTCCATGATCGTGAGCAGGAACTTCGCGTCGATCATGTCCAGGCCGCAGGGGTCGACGTTGAGCATCGCGAGCGCCGCGTGGGCGATGTCGCGGTTGACGGCGCCGTCGTGCTTGACCTCGGCGTAGTCGCGGACGCGCCTCAGGAGGCGGTTGGCGACGCGGGGCGTGCCGCGCGAGCGGCGGGCGATCTCGAAGGCGCCCTCCTCGTCGATTTCAAGTCCGAGCAGGTGCGAGGAGCGCTTCACGATGCTCGCGAGGTCCTCGTCGCCGTAGAACTGGAGCTGGTTGACGATGCCGAAGCGGGCCCTCAGAGGATTGGTGAGGGAGCCCGCGCGGGTGGTCGCGCCGATCAGCGTGAAGGGCGGCAGGTCGATCTTGACGGAGCGGGCCGCGGGGCCCTCGCCGATCATGATGTCGATCTGGTAGTCCTCGAGGGCCGGGTAGAGGATCTCCTCGACGCTCGGCGAGAGACGGTGGATCTCGTCGATGAAGAGGACGTCGTTGGGTTCGAGGTTCGTGAGCATCGCGGCGAGGTCGCCGGCGCGTTCGAGCACGGGGCCCGAGGTCTGGCGGATCTTCACGCCCATCTCGTTGGCGACGATGTGCGCCAGGGTGGTCTTGCCCAGGCCCGGCGGGCCGAAGAGCAGCAGGTGGTCGAGCGGCTCCCCGCGGCGCTTGGCCGCCGTGATGAAGATCGAGAGCTGTTCGCGGATCTCGGGCTGCCCGACGTACTCGTCGAGGTGCGTGGGCCGCAGGGCGCGGTCCACGTTCTCTTCGTTGGGCGAGCACGCGCTCGCGTTGACGATGCGTTCCGTGGGTTCCATGTGGTTCACTCCGCCGGAGGCGGCGTCCCCGCGGGGGACGTCTCCGGGTGTTGGTTAGCCCAGGCTCTTCAGGGCGAGGCGGATGCCCTCGCTCACCGAGACGTCCTGGGGAAGCGTCTTGACCGCCTTCTGGGCCTCGCGTTCGGAGTAGCCCAGGGCGACGAGCGCGCTGGTGATGTCGGCCTGGTTGACGGCCTGGGGCGGCAGGGAGGCGGCGAATCCGGCCCCCACGAGCTTGCCCTTGAGTTCAAGGACGAGGCGCTCGGCGGTCTTCTTGCCGATGCCGGGGATGCGCGTGAGCACGGCGGCGTCGCCCGCCTCGATGGCCGCGACGAGGTCCCCGGGCTGCATCCCGGAGAGCACGGCCAGGGCGATCCTCGGGCCCACGCCCGAGATCTTGATGAGCTCGCGGAAGGCGGCGCGTTCCTCGAGGCTCTTGAAGCCGTAGAGGAGCTGCGCGTCCTCGCGGACCACCATGTGGGTGTGGAGCACGATCCGGGCGCCCACCGCGGGGAGTTCGCAGAAGGTCGACATGGGCACGTCGACTTCATAGCCGACGCCGTTGACGTCGACGAGGATCTTCGGAGGCGTCTTCTCGACGAGTTCTCCGGTGAGGCGTCCGATCATGGAATGACTCCTTTGTTCCTGAGCGTCTGGGTCCAGGCGCGCCGGCTCTTGCCGGTGCGGGCCCCGCGCGTTCGTTGGTTGGCGTAGGCGCCGGGCCTGGGGGCCGCGGCTTGTATGGTCCTGACGGCGTGCGAGTGGGCCGAGCAGATCGCGCAGGCGATTGCGTCGGATTCGTCCGAGGGGAGCACTTCGCCGAGGCCCAGGAGGATGGCGACGATGCGCTGGATGTCCTCCTTGAGCGCACGCCCCGATCCCGTCAGGGCCTGCTTGATCTCGCTCGGGGTGTACTCGTCGACGTCGAGTCCGGCGAAGGCCGCCGCGGTGATCGCGGCGCCGCGCGCCTGCCCGAGCACGAGCGTGCTCTGGGGGTTCATGTTCACGAACACCTTCT
>CAJMRV010000021.1 GCA_905215795.1 uncultured bacterium
GGGGAATCCCCTGTACACCTCCAAATGTAACAATATGTAACGACCGGCGGACCGCAAAAAGCGCCTTGTTTTTCAAGGCGCCTGATGTTGTGCCGGAGTGGGTAGCAAAGGGAAGATGTTGAGGAACCAACAGCGTCCGTAGCCGTGCGGGAACGAACGGATTTTTTTCGACCCGACGTCCCCGCGGCCCTCAATCCTCCTCGGGGAGGAAGGTTTCGGGGGGCACGCCGTAGTGTGCGGCCACGACGAGGGCCTGTTCGGGGGTGAGCTCGCGCACCCCCTGCTCCACGTCCGAGATGCGAGCGCTCGCCAGGCCGAGGAGCTCGCCGAGGGCCTTCTGGGACTCGCCGCGTTCACGGCGCATCTGCTTTAAAAGGAGTCCCGCGGGGCCGCGGCGGGCCGGGACCGACTGCACGAGCGCTCCGCCCGCATCGGCCGCCTCGAGGATCCCCATGAGGCTCACCAGATGGGCCTCCACGGCCCCGGCGTGCTTCGGGTCGACCGTGAGCATGAAGGTGGTCTCCTTCTCGCCGGTCTGCAGATGGGTGAGTCGTGGCGTCGTCATCGCGTTTGTCCTCCGGGACGGTGTTGAGTTGTTTGCAATTGTGACCGCGGCGGGAACCCTCGTCCCCGGTGCGTGCCAAAAGAGTATAGTCGGATATGAGGCCCCGCGCCCCGGGCTCCCCTGCAGGGGAGAGGGAAACGCGGGCCGTTCAGACACCCCCGCCGCCCGCGGGCCGCACGCCCGGGCGCAACGGGAAAGGAAAGGAGGACCATGGCCAGATTCGACAAGAAGCGCGCCTATGTACGCGTCAGGCGCAGCGCCAAGAACATTTCCAAGGAGATCTCGCGCCTCAAGCGCGACTGGCTCAACCGACTCGAGCACGTGCCGCTCGTCGACAAGCAGCCCCCCGACGGGGACGCCGAGCCGATCTACCGCTACCTGCCGGCCCCGAAGCGCATGACCATGGACCTCACGAGCGTCTTCGAGAACCGGTCCTCGCACCGCACGTTCAGCGACGAGCCGCTCACCGACGAGGACCTCGGCACGATCCTCTGGGCCGCCGACGGCATCAACCGTCCCGACGGCGGGCGCACCACCCCGTCCACCCTCAACTGGCACGAAGTCGACGTATACTGTCTGAAGGCGAACGGCACCTGGGTCTACGAACCCGCCAAGCACGCCCTCCGGTTCCTCGACCTCGAGGACATCCGAAACGACACGCTCCTCGCGCAGCCCCTCCTGAGGATCGCGCCCGTGCAGCTCGTCTTCGTCGCCCACAAGGAGCGCACGATGGACTGGCTGATGCGCTCCGGGAAGGCCCTCCTCGAGAAGATGGGCACCGAGAAGTGGACGCCCGAGAAGATCGATGCGCTCCACATGAAGTCCATGACGATCGACGCCGCCGTGAAGGTCCAGGCCGTCTACATGGCCGCCGCGGCCCTCGGAATCGGGTGCGTGTGCCGCACCGGCTTCGACGAGGACGTGCTCCACGCCCACATGCCGATCGACGACAACGCCCGGATCATCTGCTGCATGACGCTCGGATACAAGGCCGAGAAGCTGAGCGACGCGATCTCCTGAGTCCCCCGGGACCAACCGCGTCACGCATCCCCCAACAAAAAACCACCCCGCCTCCTCCTTTTGGTTGGAGACGGGGTGGCGTCGTATTCAGGGACGTCCCGCAGGGCTCAGTGGCCCTCGAGGAAGCGGCGGGCCTCCGTGCGGGAGACGTGGGTGACGAGACCTCGGACCCACTGCAGGAACGGGTCGCGGTGCGTGCTCTGGTGCCACACGAGCTTCGTCTCGATGCTCCCGACGTCCTCGGGGAGCTTCAGGATGGCGAGCTCGGCGTTGCAGTTCTCACGCAGGCGTTCGAGCGTGAGCTCAGGGCCCACGAAGACGAAGTCGGTCTGGTCGAGCACGTCCGGGATCGAAAGGAAGAACGGCGTCTCGAAGCCCGAAGGGAGACGGATCGGACAGGGCATCGTGACCGTGGAGTTGGTGCTCGCCACGTGCACGTTGCGGTACCCCTCGAGCGAGGCGGGCGAAACGCGGCCGTCCTCCGCTTCGGAGACGAGCGGATGGTTCTTCCTCAGCATCACGGCGTAGTTGCTCTGGTAGAGCTCGAGCGTGTTGAAGTCGGCCGGGAACGAGGCGGCGCCGGCGCACACGGCCATGTCGGACTGGCCCGAGCGGATGCGCTCGAGGATGCGGTCGTCGATCGAACCCACGCTCACGTTGGCGTTGGGGGCCTGCTTGTAGAAGAGCTTGAGCATCGGGCTCAGGAACGCCGGCACGACGTTGTCGGTCGAGAGGATCCTCACGGTGCGCGTCTCGCGCTCGAGGCTGAACTCCTCGTTTTGTTCGGTGAGGCCCCCGGCGAGCGTGAGCAGGTTGTCGACGAGCTCGGTCAAGGTGCGCATGCGGATGGTGGGCAGCATCTCGTGGCCCGCGCGGATGAAGAGCTCGTCCTTGAAGAGGTCGCGCATCTGGCTGAGGCGGCGCGAGGCCCCGGGGATCGAGAGGCCGACGTGTTCGGCGGCGCTCGTGAGGCTCCTGCATTCCACTACGGACTTGAGCAGCTGGAGGTCCTGGAAGGTGAGGGTGCGCAGGAAGAGCTCGGCCGCGTTCGGTCCGAGCAGCGTCTGCGCGCCTTTGGAATTCTTATCGATTGACATGGTTATCTTGGTGAATGGTCCGCCGCCGGCTCGGAAGTCCCCTTCTCATTTCAGAAAGGACTCTCCTCCAGCGGAAATGGGTCGGATGGGTCTCCTCCGGCCTTCCCTGTAAAACATGTTTCGCAACGAGGGCGTTTTCCAATTGTATGTAGATTAGAACGAAAAGGGAATGGCTATCGACGATTTTGTTGCTTTTTTCTGAATCGTTGCTATCGTACAACGCACATCGCGTCGGGTTATCCCGTACACTAGGGATAACCCTTGAATCGGGGTTTCTTCGAGCTTGCCAAGGGTGCGAAAATTGAAACCCCAATGAAATCAGAGACTTAGTCGAATACCCTTATATTGGTACCCTGCAAAAAGAGAACCACTACGTATTGTATTCGGCCACGAAAAGTCTTACACTACATCCATCTGATCGCCCTAGTCGACGGCAAAGGCCTCGAACGGGCGATTTTTCGCAATCAGACCCTGTTTCGAACGGGACCAGGGCCGTTGGATCCCCCCTTTTCCGACGGTGCCGCCCTCGACGTTCCCGGGGCCTGAAGGACCATTGTTGTACTGTTGCTGAGAGTGAGAAAAATGAACATCACCGTTATCAAGAAAGACGACTCGACGGAAGAGTTCATCCCGTCGAAGATCATCGACGCCGTCAAGAAGGCGGCCTTCCGCTGCGACAAGCAGATTCCGCAGAAGACGCTGAACACCATCGTCAATGAAGTGGTCCGCCGCCTGGGCGACCGCGAATCCGTCAAGGTGGCCGAGCTCCACGAGCTCGTCATCGCCGTGCTCGCCTTCGTCCAGCTCAAGGAAGTCGCTGAAGCCTACGCCGAGTACCGCTACTACAAGACGACCTACGCGCGCACCTTCGAACAGCTCCGCCAGGACGCCGACGACGTGCTGCGCCTGGGCGACCGCGAGAACGCCAACTACGACAGCTCGCTCGTCTCCACGAAGGGCTCCCTGATCAAGGGCTACCTCACCAAGAGCCTGTACAAGCAGTTCTACCTCTCCGGACGCGAGAAGGAACTCATCGACCGCGGCGACATCTACATCCATGACCTGCGCGACATGATCCTGGGCTGCATCAACTGCTGCCTCTTCGACATCGGCGGCGTCCTCAAGGGCGGCTTCGAGATGTCCAACGTCCAGTACTCCGAACCCAAGACGGTGCTCTCCGCCCTGCAGGTGATCGGCGACATCACGCTCGTGGCCACCGCCCAGCAGTTCGGCGGCTTCACGCTCCCCGAACTCGACAAGGTGCTGCTCCCCTTCGTCAAGAAGAGCCTCGTCGCGGCGCACAACAAGTACATCGAACTCGGCCTCTCCGAAGAGAAGGCCGCCCAGCAGGCTGAAAAGGACGTCATCCGCGAACTCGAACAGGGCTTCCAGAGCCTCGAGCTCAAGCTCAACACGGTCCCCTGCTCCCGCGGCGACTTCGCCTTCACGACGATCACGTTCGGCCAGTGGAACCCCGAGAAGTACTCCGACAACGACAAGCACTGGCTGCACATGATCAGCCGCATCATGCTCAACGTGCGCCGCAACGGCCACGGCAAGGACGGCAAGCCGGTCGTGTTCCCGAAGCTCGTGTACCTCTTCGACGCGAAGCAGGTCGACTCCGACCCGCACAGCGCCGCGCTCTTCGACGACGCCGTCGAGACCTCGGCCGAATGCATGTACCCGGACTACCTGAGCCTCTCCTCGGAGATGGGCTCGGTCTCCAAGATCTTCCAGGAATACGGCGCGATCACGAGCCCGATGGGCTGCCGTGCGTTCCTCTCGTTCTGGCAGAATGAAAAGGGCGAGGCGATCACGGTGGGCCGCTGCAACATCGGCGCGGTCTCGCTCAACCTCCCGATCATCATCAAGTACGCCCAGACGCAGTCCGAGAACTGGCGCCAGGAATTCTGGCACCTGCTCGACGAACGCCTCGACGTCATCCGCGCCTTCTTCAAGAAGCGCTACGACATCATCCGCCACCAGCAGTGCTCGAGCAACCCGCTCGCCTTCACGCAGGGCGGCTTCTACGAGGGCACCAAGTCCCCCGACGAGAAGATCGGCGACCTCGTGCGCTACATGACGGCCTCCTTCGGCATCACCGCGCTCGACGAATCCACCTACCTCTGGACGGGCAAGCGCCTCGTCGAAGAGGGCGGCGAGTTCTCCGCCAAGGTCCTCAACCACCTGAAGATGCGCCTCGCGCAGTTCAAGGAGGAGGACGGCTACCTCTACGCCATCTACGGCACGCCGGCCGAATCGCTCTGCGCCACGCAGGCCCGCCAGTACGACAAGTTCTGCAAGGACAACCAGATCGAGAACGTGTTCCGCACCGCCGAGCACTACAGCCCCGAGTACTTCACGAACTCGTTCCACGTGAACGTCACCGAGGCGATCAGCCCGTTCGAGAAGCAGGACCACGAGCTCCAGGACTTCCACCTCTGCGAGGGCGGCCACATCCAGTACGTGCGCCTGGACAACCCCGAGAACCGCGAGGCCGTCAAGGCGGTCATCCGCCGCGGCATGCAGAAGGGCTTCTACCAGGGCGTGAACTTCGACTCCGCCTACTGCGGCGACTGCGGCCAGCACTCCACCAACGTGCTGTTCAAGTGCCCGAAGTGCGGCTCCTCGAACCTCTCGGTGATCAGCCGCGTGTGCGGCTACCTCGGCTACTCCAACGTCAACGGCAACTCCCGCATGAACGACGGGAAGATGGCCGAAATCAAGAACCGCGTGAGCATGTAAGCCCGCGGCGGCGCCGGCCCCGGAGGGCCGGAAGGGGACGAAACGGAAACTCCGTCCCCTTTCCGGAACAACCCGCCCGGGACGACCGGCGCACGACGTTTCAGAGCCCGACGGCGTGCCGCGCACTCCTCCGCCTCAACGGGGGGAGCACAAGCGGGCACGCCGTTTTTCCCTTCCACCGGATCCAAAAAACCTTTAAAGCCATGAATTACATCGGACTGAACTTCTGCGACGCCGCCAACGGCCCCGGCATGCGCGTCTCCCTCTTCGTCTCGGGCTGCACCCTGCACTGCCACGGCTGCTTCAACCCCGAGAGCTGGGCCTTCGACGCCGGGAAGCCCTTCACCGACGACGTCCAGAAGAAGATCATCAACGCCATGAAGGACCCCTTCATCCGCGGGCTGAGCCTGCTCGGAGGGGATCCGCTCGAACCCGAACACGAGGAACGCCTCGTCGAGCTCCTCAAGGCCGTCAGGGCCGAGTTCGGCGACACCAAGGACGTGTGGGTCTGGACGGGACGCCGCCATGAGAAGGTCGCCGACCGCGAAATCATGAAGTGGATCGACGTGCTCATCGACGGCCCGTTCGTCGAGAAGCTCAAGATCCACGAACCCGGCTGGTTCGGAAGCTCCAACCAGCGGATCATCCCGATCCGTCCCGGTGCGAAGACCGAGTGACGGTGAGCGGAAAAACGACGCTGCGTCGTCAAGCGCGGAGGTGCCCCGGCACCGCCGCGCTTTTTTCATGCCCTCTTCATGCGCGCATTCCGCACGGACCCCGTGGTTTTCCCTCTGAAACGGGAGGCTGCACGCCCTCGCCCTGAATTCCCGTGGAATCCGTGCCACAATAGAAAAACGGCCCCCGGGCCGGACGGCAACGCGGAAAGGACCACCCCGCACTCGTCGGGACGGAGACGATGCTCCCCGTCCGAAGAACCGCCCGGCACCGACCGAAAAAAAAGGCCGGCGGACCTCCCCCATCAAAAAGCGGAGCGCCGCCGGCGGAAACGAAGCTACAAGGAGACCACCACCATGAATTCCTCCGCCAACCTCATCATCCGCAACGGCCACGTCTGCGACCCCCTGAACCACCGCGACGGCGTCATGGACGTCCTCGTCGAGAACGGGCGCATCGCCGAAGTGGGCGAAGCCCTCCAGGCCCCCAGGGGCGCCCTCGAGATCGACGCCGCGGGCGCCTGGGTGCTCCCGGGCGTGATCGACTCGCACTGCCACATCGGCTCCACCTTCGGCTCGGACTGGGGCGCCAGGATGGCCCTCAAGTCGGGCGTCACCATGGGGATCGACATGGCCGGCCCCCTTCCCGACATCCTCGAGCGAGGCCACCGCACCGGCTCGGGCTTCCAACTCGCCGTCATGGACGCGCTCCCCTACGACACGGACCCCGAACGCTACCTCGAGCAGCGCCTCGACGAGGGCGCCTTCGGCCTGAAGATCCTCGGGGGCCACTACCCGCAGCCCGTCGAGGTATGTGAAAAGGCCATCGCCGCGGCGGACCGCCTCCACGTGGCGATCGCCTGGCACGCCGGCAGCACCACCGCGGGAAGCGACATCAAGGGCATGCAGGAGGCCGTCAAGGCCGCCCGCGGGCTCCCGCTCCACATGGCCCACATCAACGCCTACTGCCGCGGCCGCGTCATGCCCGCCGCCGAAGAGGCCGAGATCGCGCTCTCGCTTCTCAAGACCCACCCCGAGATCTACTCGGAGGCCTACCTCTGCCCGGGCAACGCCACGATGCTCGACACCGACGAGGCGGGCAACCTCCTCGACTCCGTGACGAAGATGTGCGTGAAGGCCTTCAACGTGCCCGTCAACCGCGAGGGCCTGCTCTCGACGATCCGTGACGGCCACTGCGTGGTGTGCGTCCCCACCGACGAGGGCACCGTGAGGGTCTCCCCCGAAGAGGGCGTGCGCGCCTTCGAAGCGGCCGGCCACGGCGGCGAGGGCCTGATGGGGAGCTTCCCCGTCAACGACCCCGAGATCCAAAAGCTCCTCACGACGGCGCGCCGCGCCGACGGACGCTTCGTCGTCGACGCGATCAGCACGGACGGCGGTGCGATCCCGAGGAACGACCTCGTCGAACGCGGTCTCGCCCTCGTCAACGCGGGCGCCCTGACGCTCGGCGAATTCGTGCTCAAATCCAGCGTGATCCCCGCGCGCCGCCTGGGGCTCTTCGACCGCGGCCATTTCTCCACGGATGCGGCCGCCGATATTACAATAGTGGACAAAACCAGCCGGCTCGCACGCGACGTCGTGATCGCGGGGCGTCCGGCCATGCTCGCGGGCCGGGTCATGGGCGAAGGACTCACCTTCGTGACCACCCAGCGGGGCCGCGCCAACATCGAACGGCTCGGCTACAAGGCCATCGTCAGCCACGTCGAGGCGGCCGACCGCGCCCGCGACGTCTCCATCTAAGGAAGAACATGCCTATCGACCACATCTTCGGAATGATGCGCTCGGCCGTCTTCGACCTCGACGGCACCCTCATCGACTCCCTGGACGTCTGGAACCGGGTGGACGTCGCCCTGGCGGCGGAGCTCGGCCTCACGCTGATCTCGCCGGCGACGCTCTACTCGCTCCGGGAGACCACCCTGCGCCAGTTCGCCCGCACCGACAACGCCTACGTCGCCTGGTGCCGGCTCCTCGGCGAGATGGCCAAGAGTCCGATGAGCGCGGAGAAGATCCACGACCGGCGCTATCAGCTCAGCCGCGTCGCGCTCGAGCGCGACATGCGCTACCGTCCGGGTGCGGTCGAATTCGTCAACGCCCTGAGGAAGAACCCCGTGGGGATGGCGATCGCCACGACGACCCGCCGGGCCAACGTGGAGATCTACGGCCACAAGAACAAGGTGATGATGGCCGAGCTGCCGCTCACCGAGGTCTTCAACCCGATCATCACCCGCGAGGACGTGCGTGCGATGAAGCCCTCCCCGGAGTGCTACCAGCTCGCCATCGACCGCCTGGGCTGCGCGCCCTTCGAGGCGGTGGCCTTCGAGGACTCCCTGGTGGGCGTCGAATCCGCCAAGGCGGCCGGCCTCTCGGTGGTCGCGATCCGTGAACGCCACTCCAAGGACGACGCGGAGAAAATCGCCGCCAAGGCCGACTGGGTCTTCGAGGACTGGCACGAAGCCCTCGAGGCGCTTCCCTGGCGCTGACCTCCGGCAGCGGACCGGACCTTCCCTTCGCACCCCGCGGGACGCCTCCCGCGGGGTGTTTTCATCCGTGCCCGGAAAGGACGCTGCCGGAGCCTTCAAAACCCCTCCTCCGACGAACCCCGTCCCCCGCATAGGGTACGGACGGAGAAACCCCCGACCGCCCGCATCCCCCTGTGAAAAAAGCGTTTTCAGGCGGACAACCTCCCACAAAGAGGTACAATGGTAGTGAGGGACGGGGTATCGACCAACACCCCGGCACCAACGCCGGACCCGCCCCCGCAGCATCGGGATCTCTTCGGATCCGCGCCCCGCAAGAGGGCGGAGCGCCTCCTCCCGCATTGACCCGCACGACCGCTTTTCCCGACCGTGCACAGGAAAAACAAGAAGCTCCCGACTTCTTCGCCAACCCTCGAAAAGGAGACCCATATGCATATTCTCGTCGCCGTCGACGGCAGCCGTGCCTGCCAGAGCGCCATCGAATTCCTCAGCCACCGCGACTGTCTCAAGAAGAACGACTCCGAGGTGGACTACCTCAACGTGCAGTACCTGATCCCCGACGGGATCCGCCGCCAGTTCCAGATCGAATCGGTCGACGCCTACTATGAAAGCGAAGGCCAGGCCGTCTATGAATCCATGCGTGAAACGCTCGACCAGGCCGAGTTCGCCAACTCGCGCGAACTCATCAAGTCGGGCGACCTCGCCGAAGTCATCGCCGAGGAGGCCCAGCGCCGCGACGTGGACATGATCGCCATGGGCACCCGCGGCCACTCGCCCTTCGTCGGACTGCTCCTCGGGAGCGTCTCGACCGAGGTCCTCGCCCGCACCCAGAAGCCCGTCCTGCTCGTCCAGAAGAAGGCCGAGCCGGTGAAGGACCCGCTCCGGGTGGGCATCGCCGTGGACGGCTCGCGCTACGGCAAGGCCGCCGTGGACTTCATCGTCGCCCACCCCGAATTCTTCGGCAAGGACGCCGAATTCGCGGTCCTCAACGTCGTGCCCGACTTCGCCACGCTGCTCGGCGAGCACTTCACCGCCACGTGCGTGGGCGCCACAAGCAACGTCATCAACGAGACGGGCGAACTGGAGCTCGTTGCCGAACAGCAGGCCGCCTTCGAGAAGGTGACCGACCCGATCGTCTCAGAAATGCTCGACGCGGGTCTGAACGTCAAGTCCGTCAAGCTCGACGGCGTGCCCCACAAGGCGCTCGCCTGGTACTCCCAGGAGAACCTCGACATGATGATCATCGGCTCGCACGGCCGCGGACGCTTCGAACAGGCCGTCCTCGGCTCGACCGCCATGCATCTCGCGGGGAGCACCCAGAAGCCCCTGCTCGTGATCCGCTAGTGCGGCACGGCCGCGGGACGCAGCCCCATGAAGGGACGGCGTCCCGGACCGGCAAAAAAAGAGAAGGAAGAAATTCGGCCGCCTCCGGAGCAATCCGGGGGCGGCCGTTTTCATGCCTTTGCACACGTCTTTCAGATCAGGGGGACGGACCTCAGAAGCTCCTGCCCCAGTAAAAGTAGAGCGACGTGCCGGTGTCGATGGTGTGGCCGAGGATCAGGTACATGGGCCCCACGAAGGAGTCCACGCCGAGATACGTCCCGACGGCCTTGTGCCAGCCGCGCTCCTTGCTGTCGAGGATCTCTCCCGGCAGCGGCGTCTTGTTCCAGACGCGGCCCGCTTCAAGCGAGGCGCCGATCCAGACGGGCTGGCCGTAGAGGTCGATCCAGTCGCTCACGTTCTTGGAGAGGCGCACCGAACCGAAGCGCATGTCCGAACCGGTCCAGCGGCCGATCGGCGCGCCGGGGAGTTCGAAGGCGCCGCCCAGGCTGAAGGCGTTCGGGAGCGAGCCCTGGCCCACCTTGCCGTTCAGAAGGAGCGTCCAGGGACCCCACGAGGTGGCCCAGGCGCCTTCGGCTCGGTAGATGTTCTTGTCCTTGGTGCCCTTGGAGCGGAAGTACAGGCGCTCCCACTGGGCGTTGAAGTGGTAGCCCGTCGTCGGGAAGTTGATGTCGTCGAGCGTGTCGAGCCAGATCCCGACGCTGAAGTACGGGGTCCTCGTCGAGTCGAACTGTTCGTCGACCTCGCCGATCAGGCTCTTGGTGCTCTGATGCTCGATGCCCACGGAGGCCTTCGCGAAGCCGTTGAAATCGAAGCTCCGGCCCAGTGAGAATTCGGCGAGCGCCGTCTGGTTGCGGTAGCGCGCCTTGGGATGGTTCCCCTTGTAGATGTCGAAGGGCTGCCGGCGGAACTCGAGGCGGGGCATCACGAACCAGTTGCTGCCCGCCGCAAGCGGCTGGTAGAGGCGTGTGGTGATGCGCTGCTGCTCACCGAACTGGAACTCGTTGTGCCAGGCGCCGCCCACGGGATTGAGCATCTCGAGCGTGTGCGAGAGTATGAGGTTGTAGTTGTGGGTCTCGTTGAAGTCGGTCTGCACGCTCCCGCCCAGACGGAACGAGGAGTAGCGGGGGGACTTCTGCTGGGTGTTGAAGACGAGCACGTTGGTGCGGTCCGGCCCCGGCTCGATCGAGTAGTTCACCCCGTTGAACCAGCCCTCGCCCCAGAGGCGGCGGGCCGCCCGGTTGATCTCGGTCCTCGAGATGTCGCCCGAATCGGGGAGGTCCATCGCCTGGCGCACGGTCGCCTCGTCGAGGTAGGTGAGCCCGTCGATCCTGATCCGGTCGATGTCGAAGCGGTTCTTCTCCTCCTCGCGGACGAGCTGTTCGCGGTCGCGGTTCCAGAGCGCCCACTGGCTGGGCTTGGAGGCGAGCATCGCGAGGCGCGTGCGTTCGGGGACCACGGCGTCGGTGCCGCGCGTGATGATGCGGCTTCCGTCATGGAGGTCAGCGCTCGTCACGTCCGCGAGGTCGGGCGTGATGAGGATGTCCTTGGGGCCGAGCGACTTGAGGGACTCCTCGACGTTCTGTTCGGTGAGCAGGTTCACCATCTGGGCCATCACGGTGAGGACGCCCTTGATGTCCTCGCGCTTGGAGAGCGGCGTCCCGACGTTGACGGCGATCACGACGTCGGCGCCCATGTCGCGGGCGACGTCCACGGGGAGGTTGTCGACGAGTCCGCCGTCGACGAGGAGTTCATCGCCGTACTGGGCAGGGGCGAACGCGCCCGGGACCGACATCGAGGCGCGCATGGCGCGTCCGAGGGTGATGTCCTTCTGGAGGACGGCCTTCTTGCCGGTGATGAGGTTCGTGGCGACGCAGGCGAACGGAATCGGGAGGTCTCCGAGGTCCGTGATCGAATCGAAGCGGCCCGTCTTGTTCTGCAGGAAGAGGTCGAGCTCCTCGCTCGCCACCACGCTCTTGGGGAAGACGAGGTCGCCGTCGGCGGTGATCTCGACGCTCGCGCCGAGCAGGCCCTGGTAGTCCTGGAGCTTGTCGCGCCAGGGGCGTTCGTTCCTCGTGGGGCGCACGGAGAGGACCTTGGCCCAGTCCACGCCCATGACGATCTTCTCGATCTCGTCGGCGCTGTAGCCCGCGGCCCAGGCCCCGCCGATGATGGCGCCCATGGAGGTGCCGGTGACGACGTCGACCTTGATGCCGAGCCGCTCGATCTCCTTCAGGACGCCGATGTGCGCGAACCCGCGCGCTCCCCCGCCGCTCAGGACGAGGCCCACGCAGGGACGGCCCTCCGCACGGCAGGCGGCGCGGATTTCGTCGGGGGTTTTCGCTTGGACGGCGGTGCCGGCGATCAGGGCCGTGAGGACCGCCGCGACGGGCATGAGGAAACGAAGGCGCATGTTGGGTTCCGTTGTCGTTCCCGGGGGGAACGGAGTTTCAGGAGTTGTCGCCCCCATTATATGAAGGCGTGGACGGCGGCGCAGGATTCCGACGCCCGCGGGAGAGGGATGAAGGGAAGGCGGGGGTTCCCCCGGTATGAGACGAAATCCCGATGTGAAAATTTCCTTTGCAGTGCTACGCTTTCAACAACCAACCCCCTCAAGACCATCATCCAAGCCATCCCCATGTCCTCCCTCCTCGTCATCCTCGTCAACCTCGGCGCCGTCGCCCTCTTCATCTACGTGCTCGTGAACGCTCTCTTCTGAGGCGCGCGCAAAGAGCAAAAAAGCCCGGACATCCGCTGGGGCGTCCGGGCTCGATTTGCGGCCCCTTGCCGGGGCCGCATCCATTTCAATGGAAGGTGAAACGAATCACTTCTTCTTCGGGAAGCGGTTCAGGAGGCCTTCCTGGACCATCATGGGGTTGGGCTTGGGACCCTCGACCATGTGGAGCGTGTTCATGTCGAAGTGGTTGAAGTCGCCCTCGATGTTGGGCACGTCGAGGACCGTGGTCTGCTTGTAGGTGAACGTGCCGTCCTCGTGGTACTCGAAGGTGACGTCCCAGGACTTCGTGGTGAAGGACTCCTCGAGGAAGGGGTTCGAGCAGATGCCGTTGACCGTGGAGCCGCGCTCGGCGTGGAGCGTGAACTTCGTGGCGTCGGGATCGACCTTGGCCGAGGCCATGGCGATCTGGCCGCGCGGGATGGCGAGCGTCATGTAGACCATGTGCGTGGCGGGTTCCCAGAGCAGGAAGCCGATCTGGTCGTGGAAGGCCATGAGTTCGCCCGGCTTGGTGATGAAGACGCGGTAGCGCAGGCCGTAGAAGACCTGCGGGCCGTTGTTCTGCGGATCGCAGAGCTCGAAGGTCCAGGTCTCATGGTAGGGTTCCGTCTCGGCGCCCCAGGCCTGGGGATGCGTGTCGGTGCCCTTGTCGCCCATCCACTTGCCGGCGAGGAAGCGCAGCGGCCCGAGGTTGGCGAGCGTGTCCGGGGAAGCCGGGGCTTCCGTATAAATATCCTTGTGGTTCATGATTGTCCCTTAGTCCTTGTGATGACGCCCGCGCAGGCAGCGTGCTGTACGCGTGCGCGGGCGCGTTGGGCGGGGTCCCGGGACGGAGCGGCTCGCGCCACCTCCCGACCGGGGGTCCTCACATACCGACAAGGATACACAATTCAGGCGAAACCCCACAAGAGCACGCCCCCGCACCGAGGGGCACAGCCGCGTGGTCATCCCTTTTACCGAGCACTTCTCCCGTCAACCCGCTATCATTAGGAAATTCAGAACAACGAGCGCCCCCAAAGGGCGCGTCCACGAGGCCCCTTACCGCACCGCCGTAACGGGCCTTTGAAACAACATGGGTCCGGAAAGTCCGCCCTTTCACGGCACCGGCCCACGACGAAAGAGCTTATGCGCGCACGTATCTCCGTATTGTCCACCGCCACGAGCCTGGCGCTCGCCCTCACGGCGCTCCCCGCCGTGGCCGCCGGCACCAACGCGGCCCAGGAGGCCCGGTCCCCGGAAGGGGCCGCCGTCTCGGTCCGCTCCGCCCCGATGAGCTTCATGCAGGCCGTCGACCAGATGCTCTGGAACGCCGACCAGATCAAGATGGCCGAGGCCGACGTCGCCAACGCCAAGGCCAAGTCCGACGCCGCCAAGTGGCTCGGCGGCCCGAAGGTCGACCTCAACGCCAAGCAGGTCTGGGGCACCAAGACGGTCGACTTCGACCTGGGTTCGCCCTCGTCGTACATCCCCGACCACATCGAAAAAACCATCGTCGACTCCGCGAACGCCTTGAATCCGGCCTTCAGCAAAGAAGTTGAAGCGGCCTTCAATAAAAACGTCACCATCCACCACAAGTCGAAGCTCGACGGCCCCCGCGTCTCGATCGCCGCCACCTGGCCGATCTTCACGGGCGGTCTGATCTCCGCCCAGCAGGACCAGCTCCGCTACGCCGTCGACCAGGCCTCGGCCGACCGCGACCAGAGCGTCACCACGCTCGAGGCGCAGATGGCCGGACGCTACTGGGGCGTGCAGCTCGCGCGCTCCGTCGTCGCCCTGAGGGAGTCGGTGCTCCGCGACGAGAACGAGGCGCTGCGCCGCGCCGAGGCGTTCCAGAAGCGCGGCATGATCTCGAAGGTCGAGAAGATGGCCGTCGAGGTGAGCCGCAACAACGCGAAGACCGCCCTCGATGAATCCCGCGTGGACCTGCTCGTCGCCGAGAACCAGCTCAAGACGACCCTGCGCATGGACTTCCTGCCGCCTCTGGAGAGCCCGCTCTTCGTGCTGAGCGGCGACATCGGCTCGCTTGAATCCTGGAAGCAGAAGGCCCTCGCCCAGGCGCCCGCCATCTCCAAGACGCGCGCGATCGCCAACCGCGCCGACCAGGCCGTCAAGGCCGCCAAGGCCGGTTACTACCCGAAGGTCTTCGCCTTCGGCTCGAAGAACCTCGTGAAGCACTACCTGACGCTCCCCGAACCCGACTGGGTCGCCGGGATCGGCGTCTCCTTCACGCTCTGGGACAACCTCGACCGCTCCGCGAACGTGGTCGCCGCCGAACAGCTCGTGACCAAGGCCCGCGCGGCCCGCTCCGAGGCGCGCCACCAGATCGAGGAGGCCGTCGAGACGGCCTGGCTGCACGTCAACCAGGCCAAGGACGCCTACTTCTCCACGC
>CAJMRV010000022.1 GCA_905215795.1 uncultured bacterium
TTTCGCGCCTCCCAGCCGGCTCGCGCTGCTCGCCGCCCGGCCCGCACGGGCCACGACGACGCCGAGGAGCGCGTCGGCGAGGATGCCGAGCACGGCGATCGTGAGGATCCCCACGAAGACGACGTCGGTCTTCCCGAAGTCCGCGCTCTCGTTGATCATGAAGCCGAGCCCCGAGCTCGCGGCGAAGAGTTCCGCGCCGACGAGCGCACGCCAGGCGTAGCCGAAGCCGAGCCTCAGGCCCGTCATGAACCCCGGCATCGCCGAGGGGAGCACGATCCGGCGACGGATCTCGGCGTCGGTGAAGTGGAGCACGCGCCCCACCTCGAGGAGCTTCGGATCGACGCCCCTCAAGGCGGTCTTCGCCGAGAGGTAGACGGGGAAGAAGCTCGCGAGCACCACGATGGCGACCTTCGGGGCCTCGTTGATGCCGAGCCAGAGGATGAGGAGCGGGATGAGCGCGAGGGGAGGCACGACCCTGAGGGCCTCGAGCGGATACCGGAACGCCTCCCTGAAGAGGCGGCTTCGGAAGTCGGTCCATGCGAGCACGAAGGCGAGGGTGGCCGATAGAGCGAAGCCCGTCAACGTCCTCGCGGCGCTCGCCTTGATGTCGGTGAAGAGCCGCCCGTTCTCGACGAGCCGCACGAACGCGCGGGCCACCGCCTCGGGCGTCGGGAGCAGGATCGCGGGGATCCGTCCGCCGTGCGAGACGCCCCACCAAAGAAGGAGGACGAGGAGCACGACCGAGCTTCTCAAAAGCCAGGTTGTCGGGGAGGTTCTCATGGAGTGCCGGAATCGGGAGGAGTGGTTGGATGGACGGGAAACGCGACAAGGGCGTGACGATAGCGGGACGACGGTCGGATCGGTCGGGTGCGTCCCGCGGATCCGCCTATTCTACCGCCGTTGCGTCGGAGGTGAGAATGATTTGCGATAAGTTCCCCGCCGACCGTCATTATAGGTGTGTCGACGGAGCCCGTCATCGTCCCTTGGGCCTAGTACGGGGAGGGGAGAACCGGAATGAGGGACACATACGAAAAAGGCACCGTAATCCTCGTCGGATCATCGGTGCCTTGTTCATCGGGGCTTTCCGTCCAGGCCTTTCAGCCTCGGACGTTCCCGACGCCCTTCATCATTTCTTTCCCTGCTCCATCAGCCTCCCGTCCCTTCATGCCGTCCGACTTGGTCGTTCATGCCGTTTTCCGGGTGACGACGGCCGGGGGAGGATGCGGTCGAGGATCGGTGTGGCCGGCATCCTCCGCCCTCCGGCGCCTCCTGCCCGGTCCCGGGGGACCGTCGGCGGCGTGTGTCCCGTCCCTCTATATATAGGGAGTGGACACGGGGATCAGGAAATGGAGTTCGTGAAGGTTTATCTGAAAGGGTTTCGGGAGAGCTTCAAGCAGGAGAAAGTCCGGAAAGCCCGTCGTGACTGAAGGGACCGGCAACGCGTGCCGGTCCTCCCCGTCAGGGGATTAGAGCGAGCAGCCCTCGTCCTTCTTCATGGCGCGGAGCATCCAGAGTTCCTTGCGGAAGGCGTTGATGTACTCCTCGAACATGGCCTGGACCTGGAAGTCGTCCTCCTTGGCGGCTTCCTCGCGGATGGCCATGGCGGCCTTCATCATGTGCTCGATGTCGTTGACGAGGATGTCGTGGACTTCGCAGCAGGAGATGACGCGCGTCTCGATCTCCTTGATCGTGGCGGCCTCGAGGTAGGCCTTCATGGAGGCGAGCGGGAGTTCGCCGCGCATCTTCAGGACTTCGGCGACGTCGTCGTAGGCTTCGAAGACTTCGTTGTAGAGCTTTTCCGTGTAGTTGTGGATCGGCATGAAGAACTGGCCCTTGACGTTCCAGTGCAGGTTGTGGAGCTTGACGTTCCACACGGCGAGGTTGGCGAGGTAGGTGTTGATGGCCTTGACGTTCGACATAGATGGTCTCCTAAAAGTCGTTGGTTGAAGCATCGGGGGCGTTCCGTTTTTCTTTCGGACCTCTCCGGTCCGTCGGGGAGTGCGCCCTCCGTTTCGTTGATGAGTCAAATGTAGCAACAATCCGCTCGTAATGCAAGTTTCCTATCAAGAAAATTGTAACGATAGGTTTTACATATATCGGTCCGATTGAAGAAACCTTGTCCGAATCTCCGCTCAACCTCTTGGAGAGGACGGCCGGGGAGGCGTGAGGCACGTCCTGGGGAGGGTGGAAAAGGGGAAGGAATCGCGCTGTAGTGGTTAACCCTAGTTGGCCGAAACGCCGTATAGGTTGTCTGATTTAGCGGTTGTTTTAATTCCTTAAGGCCTTTAAGATTTTGATAAGACAGGTGGCCGGATGAATTAATACCAAAATTATCCGGATGTAAACATAAGTTACTGATCTGTCGGACAATATCGCGCGATGGATCCCATTTTATCACGCGGTGTTGGGACCCCATGCACCGGCCCGCCTCGGGCGAACGAAAATGACCGCTTTTGTGGATGCAGGCCAGACTCCCGCATTCCCAAGGATTTCAGGACATCCTCCGAACCCCCGTTCAATCCAGCCGGTGCTTAACCTTCTGTAAAGGAGATTCTTACCATGCAAACGCAACGTCGTGCATTGTTGGCTTCGGGTTTGACCGGGACCGTGGCTCTGGCGGCTACGGGGCTGGCTCAGGCCTCGGGCGTACCCCAGGTGAAACCTCAGAAAGACGGCGCCATCAAGACCGAAACCTTCGACGTCGTCGTCGTTGGCGCCGGCTTCGCCGGCATGTGCGCGGCTCTTGAAGCCGCGGAAAAGGGCGCCAAGGTCGTCCTTCTTGAAAAACGTCCGCGTCCGGACGGCACCACCGTTTATTCCTCCGGCTGGGTCGCCTGTGTGGGCTCCCGCTTCAACAAGCACCACACGGAAGACAACGAAGAGGCCTTCTTCAACGACATGATGAAGCTCTCCGGCTATCGTTCCGACCCGAAGCTGATCCGCGTCTACGCCAAGGAAGCCGGCAAGGGCGTCGACTGGCTCGCCGACCACGGCACCCCGTTCAAACTCTGGGAGAACCTGCCCGCGCCGGAACTCTCCCGCTGCGTCATCTCCCCGGGCGACGGCATCACGGGCGGCTCCATGCTGATCCGCTGCTTGCTCAAGGCCCTCAACGAACGCAAGGTCCCCATCCACTACAACACGAAGGCCGTGGAACTGATCCACACGCCGACGTTTGAAGTCGAAGGCGTCTCCTGCGTCACCCCGAAGGGCCGCGTCAACTACATGGCCAAGGGCGGCGTGATCCTCACGACCGGCGGCTATGGTGCCAACCAGGCCATGGTCGACGCCTACATCGGCCCGTGGGCCTCCCGCCTGATCGTCCGCGGCTCCCCCTGGAACACGGGTGAGAACGTGATCATGGCCAACCAGGTCCTCGCGAAACTCGTCAACATGGACCAGTTCTACGCCGGCCCGATCACCCCGACGATGCATGCCAACCCCTCGCCGCTGATGCATGCCGGCTACGGCATCCAGATCAACACGCAGGGCAAGCGCTTCGTTCCGGAAACCTGGCTGCAGGTCCCGAAGGCCAAGGCCATCGCCCAGCGCACCCCGGACAACCGCTCCTACATGCTCATCGGCCAGGACGCCGACAAGAACGACAACATCCTCACCAACACGATCAACCGCTTCGCGCGCCTCGGCATGAAGTGCTACAAGGCCGACACGATCGAGGACCTCGCCAAGCAGGCCGGCATCCCCGTCAAGAACCTCGTTGAAACCGTCAATGAATTCAACAAGGCCGTCGACGAAGGCAAGGCCAAGGAACTCAATCCTCCGTACGACTACGCCGAACCGCACGCCCTGAAGACCGCTCCGTTCTACCTGATCCCCGCCGCAGGCGGCATGGCCAGCACGTTCGGTGGTCCGAAGATCAACGAGGACGCCAACGTCGTGAACTTCGAAGACGAACCGATTCCGGGGCTCTACGCCGCCGGTGCGGCCGCGGGTGGCGCCTGGTACCAGGACGACATCGGCGGCAACCAGCTCGGTGGCGGCATGGTCTTCGGTCGAGTTGCGGCGCGTCACGCCGCGGCCCGCGCCAAGGCCCGCCAGGCCAAGTAGTCACAAGTTCACAGGAGAGAATCATGTTGAAAACGAAATTAGTAACGCTTTCGTTGCTCGCGTTCGGCTGCGTCATGACGATGGGCGCCGCCCAGGCCGCCATGCTCGCCGACTTCCATAAGGACCACGGCGTCGCCTGCCAGTCCTGCCATGCCGCGGGCATCCCCAAGGACGCGTCCCAGATGACCGACCAGGCCTGCATCCAGTGCCACGGCACGATCGACCAGGTCGCCAAGAAGACGCAGGCCAAGCACCTCGATCCGGACCCGCACTACAACCACCTGGTTGGTCTGGGCTGCCTCGAGTGCCATAAGGGTCACGAAAAGAGCGTGAACCTCTGCAACGGCTGCCACAACATCGACTTCAAGGTGCCGTAGTCGATTTCATTCGACACGACTCGCCGTTCCTCCGAGCGGTGAAGGAGCGCGGGACCGCCCGCGGGGAGGCGACTCCCCGAGCGGATCCGGTCCGGCCTCCGCCTGAAGCGACGCATGTGTGATGCAACTCTGACACATGCCGGGGGCGGGTGGAGCTTTGTAACAAAGCTTTACCCGCCCCGTTTTTTATGCTATTTCTTAGAAAAGCCAACGTCCGCGGCCCATGAAAGTGAATCCCCGTTCAGCGAAAGAACGCGCTCCGGGGGTTTCCCACGTTTCCGGGAGGCCGGTCCCCCGGACCGAGGCGAGATAAAAAGAAAAGGAAACACCGATGCCACCCCGGCACCCCGCGCCCCACGAGGTCGACTCCTCCGTGCCGGCTTCCGGAGCGCCCCTTGGATACGGACCCCAGAACCCATGCCTCCATTCACCTTTCCGACGGCCTGGCCGCCCGGCTTCAATCCGGACGACCGCATCCGTCTTGCGGGCGCCGTCGTCGTCGACCAGGCCGACGTCGACCACGCCGATGAAGAAGAACTCCACACCCACGTGACGGGACAGATCTCTCTGTGCCTCTCCGGCCTCGTCGGCATCAAGCTCGAGGACGGGATCCGCGCGATCCCCACGAACTGCGCCGCCTGGGTGCCCGCGGGCGTGCGCCACACGGGCGTGATCGGCCGGAACTCCTCGTCGATCTTCTTTCATGTGAGGGGGGACGTCTGCCGCGAGTTCGGCTTCCCCGACAAGCCGGTGCGCTTGATGTTGAACGCCATGACGGTCGAGATGATCAAGCACTTCGCCCGCTACGAGGGGGAGTGCATCCCCAAGAGCCACGCCGAGCACATCGCCCAGGTGATCGTCGAGGAGCTCGCCATCGCGCAGCGCCTCCCGATCTACTTCGCGCCGCTCCCCGAGCACCCCGTTTTGAAGCAGCTCGCCTACGAGATCGCGGGCGGTGCCGAGGAGAAGAGCAACGCCGAGTGGGCGGAGACCGTGGCGATGAGCGAGAGGACGCTCACACGCCTCGTCCGGGCCCAGACGGGGCTCTCCTTCAAGCAGTGGCGCCTCCACCTCGCACTCATGCAGTCGATCATGGACCTCATGAAGGGCGAGAGCGTCGAGTCGATCGCCTACAAGGCGGGCTACGAGACGAGCTCCTCGTTCATCGAGGTCTTCAAGCGCGTCTTCGGCGAGACCCCGGGCCAGTACAGGAAGCGTCTCTAGGAGGACTTCCTTGTCCTGTTTTGTCTTGTTCCTCTTGTCCGTCTTTTTCCGTCCCGTATCGTCCGGTTCCGTTTCCGTTGGTTGAACGCCCCGGCGACGCGGGGTTTACCCGCGTTCCCTGACACCGCCCGCCCGGTCATATAGAATTGACCGCATCCGGGCGTTCCCGGAAGGCGTCGGAGGCCCTCCGCGCGTCTCCGGGGAAACGAAGAACAAACGACACCCGAACGAGAAGAAACGGACGCGTCCGTGAGGACCGCGTCCGAAGAGAAAAGACCACCACATAGAAAACACCATGACGAACAAGATCCCCACCACCGCCGCTGCAGCCCTTGCAGCCACCGCCACGCTCCTCGCCCCCGGCGCCGCCTGTGCGGCTCCGCTCTACGGGTGCCCGGGCTTCACCCGCCACCTTTGCGAGGGTTCCCCCGTCGCCGAGACTCTGATGAACATCTTCCAGTGGTTCCTCCTGATCGTCGTCGCGATCGGGCTCGCGGTGACGATCGCGGGCTTCGTGATGGCGATCCTGCGCCGCTTCACGAACCTGCGCCCCGCCTCGATGATGACGTGGCGCATGTATCTGACGTTCTTCCTCTTTTTGATCGGCGTGAAGACGGGCTACGACCTCGCGCCGCTCGGCGGCTACATGTTTACGGGCCTCTTCCTGCTCGCGATCGTGGTGCTGATCAAGGTGCTCTGGTTCTTCAGCAATTTGAAGAATAAGCGCGGCTGAGAAGAAGGTACGGAAAGTACTGAAAGCACCGCAGGACTGGAAAGCTGAAGGGCCGGAAGGCTCTGAAGCTCGAAAGCAGAAAACCATCAAGGCGCCCGCACGGATTTTCCGCGCGGAGCGCCTTTTTTGATGGGGGTTTGGAATCGTCCGCCGAGGGCTGATGACTTCGGACGGCTCCGGAGGGTTCAGGAGGGTTCTGGATGGCGCCGGAGCAGGGTCGGGCAGCGCCGGGCTGTCCGTGACGGGACGGGACGCTTCCCCCGGGGATTTCCGGGGCACTCCACGAACTTCGACGGTCCTCTCCCATCGTTTTTCGACCGTTTTCCGACCGTTTTTCAAGCGGTGGTGTCCGTTTTCACGGGGTTTGAACCAAAACGGCGCCTTCTTTGATTTTCATATATGAATTTCAAAGAAAGACCCCGGAAAGGCCCGGCCCCGTGTTTTTCGACACTTCCGTGTGGAAACGGGGCGTTTTTCAGGGGCTTTCCAGGGTCCGGACGTTACGCGGCGGCCGTCTGACGGTCGGCGGCGACGTTGGTGTGGGTGTCGGCGGCTGCAGCGGCGGCCGCTTCGGAGATCGCGCGGTTGCGTTTCTTGAGGCTCTTCCAGAGGGCGGCCGAGATGAGGATGTTGACGACGAAGAGGCCGGCGAACACCTCGAGCGAGGCGGCGTAGCCCTCGGTGTGCTCCTTGAGGAACGAGAGGAGGAGCGGACCCGCGATCCCCGCGAAGCCCCAGGCCGTGAGGATGCGCCCGTGGATCGCCGAGAGGTGCTTCACGCCGAAGAGGTCGCTGATGTAGGCGGGCATGCAGGCGAAGCCCCCGCCGTAGCAGGAGACGATCAAGAGGACGAGGATCTGGAAGGCCATGAGCCCCGTCGTGGAGGAAAGGAGGTGGAAGGCGCCGACTTCAAGGATGAAGAAGAGCACGTAGGTGGCGCCGCGCCCGAGCCAGTCGGAGGCGGAGGACCAGAGGATGCGGCCCGCGCCGTTCACAAGCCCGATCACGCCCACCATGGCGGCCGCCCCCTCGACGCTCATGCCGGCCACTTCCTGGGCCATGGGCGAGGCGACGGCGAGGAGTGCGATCCCGCAGCTGATGTTGACGAAGAAGATCCACCAGAGGGCGTAGAAGCGCCACGTGCGGAGCGCCGCGTTGGCGGAGACCTGGTGCTGGATGAGGCGCGTGCGGGCGACGGCGTGCTCGGCGAGCTCCACGAACGAGTCCTCCTTCGGGGGCGCGAGGTAGGAGGCGGAGAGCACCATCACGGTGCCGTAGAGGGCGGCGAGGACGAGGAAGTTGCCGACCAACCCCACGTGCTCGATCAAAAAGACCATGAGCGGACTCGCAATGAAGCTCGCGAAGCCGAAGCCCATGATGGCGAGGCCCGTCGCGAAGCCGCGGTGGCGGGGGAAGTACTTGACGAGGGTGGAGACCGGGGTGACGTACCCGACGCCGAGCCCGATGCCGCCGATCACGCCGTAGGAGAGGTAGAGGAGCCAGAGGCTTCCCAGGTGCACGGCGAGCGCGCTTCCGAGGAGGCCCGTCGTGAAGAACGCGGCGGAGATGAGGCCGCTCACCTTGGGGCCCACGTTTTCAACGAGGGTGCCGAGCAGCCCCGCCGAGAGGCCGAGGAAGAGGATCGCAAGCGAGAAGGTCCAGGTCGTTTCGGCGAGCGTGAAGCCGAATTCGGCCATGAGGGGGCGCGTGAGGACGCTGAAGGCGTAGACGCTGCCGATCGACATGTGGATGCCGACGGCGGCGAGGGCGATGAGCCATTTGTTCTTCATGGAGGTTCCTTTCCGGTGTGGGAGGCCGGGCGGAGCCTGAATGCAAAAAACCGCCCGGGTACCCGTTTTGTGTAAAAGGTGCCCAGACGGTCGGCTTCGTTTCGCTCCCCGGGTCCACGTGGTTGATTCCACTTTGAACCGTCAGGTCCCGGGGGATGCCTACATTTTTACCACATCCGGAGGGCGCCGTGGGGCGGCACGCGTCGGTAAAACGTCTTATCCGACCGACGGCCTAACCCTTCCGGGGGAGTGGTTTTTCACTTGAGCCGGGGAGGCCTCACGCAGCGAAGAAGCCCCAGATCCCGATGCCGATCGAGACGACGCCGACGAGCGCGCAGAGCCCGCGGCGGATGAGGCGGCCCGTGGGGCTCGCCAGGAGCACGTCCTTGGGGGCGAAGAGGAGGTCCCAGTCCTGGACGGCGCCGAGCGTGAGGATGATCCCCTCGAGGATCAGCAGATACTGCCAGTAGTTGGTGATGATGCCCTTGAGCATGTCTTCAGTGGTCATGGTTGGTCTGTTTCCATTGTGGTGTTTGAGGGACAGGAGGGATTTTAATCCATTTGGAGGAAGGTGAGGGATGGGCCCCTTATGGGCATCCTGAAGGGGCCCTGGGGGTTCAGTGAGTAGACGTTGTGAAAAAAGGCTCTGATTGCTGGTGGCCGCTCAATATCTCAATTACTCGTTGGTCATGTACCTTCATGTGGTTGTACTCCATGTCCTCTTCGGAGATCTCGGTGCCGTTCACCCTTTGCGCCGTTTCGTCCTCGCATGGGGTGATGGGAATCACGCGGATGTACACGGAGTCGACGGGGATGGTCCAGCCGTATTTGTCCAGGGCCGTGCCGTTGGGGAAAATGTTTTTCAAGTCGTCGAGGGTCACGTCCCCTTCGATGAGCAGGTCCTGGGCCGGGGTTCCCATGTACTCCCAGATGGTCGACTGTCCGGTCTTGATGGGTAGTCGGGTTGCCTTTTCAATCCATTTGTAAACACGAAACGCTTCGGAGCGGAAGTAACGGTTGTCGAGGGTGTAGATGTTGGAGGGCATCAGCTCGAACTCCTTTTGATTGTTGATGAAAGGTGGTTGCATCATCCTGGTTGGGTCGTTCGTCTGGTCCGTCCGGTCCGACACGGGGATACAGTTCCTATTTGGGGACGTTAAAGCATTTTTTTCAATGATTTGAAATCAAATCTGTCAATAGTGAATGCCCTTATGTCGGATTGAATGGATTGATTCGATTCGGAAGGTTCGGACGCGTCGTGTCCATGGAGGCTGTTGAGCGTGTTTTTCGGCTGCTGCTGGGGAGTTGTGGAGGGTGGGGCGGACGTCCTGAAGCTTCCGTTCCAGTTGCTCCCATAAGCGGTTTCCCGAGATCCGGGACTTCTTCCGACGTCCCGTCTTGAAATAACAGGTGCAATTCAATATCGTCAGTGAAGGACGGCGCCCCGCCGTCCTCCGGGCCAACCCCTCAAGGCTCCTCCTTCAAGGAACACCCATCCCATGACCAAGAACTCCTCCTCCGGACGCTTCCCGGGCGGCGACGGCCGCGCCGGGGATTCCGACCATCCCAATGCCTCCCGTTTCTCCGACGGATCCGACGGCTCCGACCGTCCGGTCCCGCTGACTTCCTCTCCATCCTCCCCCGTCTTCGCCGCCGACTACGAGGCCATGGCCTCGCTTTCCGGGGCCGCCGGTTCCAGCGGGGCATCCGCGGAGCACCCCTTCGAGATGCTCTTTCCCGAGCCTTTCAAGCGCTTGGTCGCGCTCATGCGGGGACGGCCGCTCCCCATGGTGCCGCCCGCCGAGGACGATCCCCTATATGGCTCCGCCTACTGGAAATCAGTGCGCCGCGCCCTCTCGGAACTCGAGGCGCTGGGCGCCACGGGTGATGGATGCGCGTGCTTCTGCCTGGGGCTTGCCGCCCGGCAGGGACTCGGGGTCGTGATGGATGAGGACGCCGCCGTCACCTGGTTCAAGGCGGCCGCCGACCTGGGGTTCGTGCCCGCGATGATCGAGCTCGCGGGGTGCTTCGAGGACGACCCCGAGCGCGCCCTGGCCCTCCAGGAGGAGGCGGGCATGGCAGGGGCGCCCGAGGCCGCCTTCAACGCGGGGCTCATGCATCTCCACGGCCACGGCACTCCCGTCGACGAAGCCCGAGCGAAGCGCTGGTTCGTGAAGGCCGCGGAACTCGGTGATGTGGACGGGTGCCTCGTCGCGGGGTTCTTCAACTTGTACGGCCGCGGCGGACCGGTCGACCTCGGAGAGGCGCGGAGGTGGTTCCTGAGGGCGGCCGAGGAGGCCAATCCCCTGGCGGCCTTCACTCTGGCGACGATCCTCGCCGGGGACTACGACAACGACGACTCAGACGACCCGGACGACGACCTGGACGCTGAAGCTCGTGGGGATGCCGGGGAGGACGCCGATGATGAGGCGGAAGTCCGGACCGCCTTGCGTTGGTTCGAACGCGCCGTTTACCTCGGACATCCGCGTGCGGCCGTCCGGCTTGGAGCCATCCATTTCCAAGGTATCCTCGGCAGGAAGGATCCCGTCGCCGCCCATCACTACCTGAGCCTCGCCCTTGACCTGGACGAGTCCGCCGTCGACGAGGCGATGACGGCGCCCGGGGTGGACTACCCGCTCCATCCGGGGCGGAGCTATCAGTATCTCTTCGTGCTCGAACCCAAGGAACGCAAGGACGCCCGGCTTGTCCTCGGCTGCCTCCTTCTGGAGGGCGTCGGTGCGGATGTGGAGCACGACCCCGAGCGGGCGGCGGACCTGCTTGAGGCGAGCGCCGCGGGGGATTCCGCCATGCAGAAGGAGTGCGCCCGCGTGCTGATCGGGGACGCACAGGCCCGATCGGTCGATGCGCCCGCGGGCGGAGACGGCCGCCCCGAACTGCCCGGGGATGTGCGCCACGAGTATGAGGCGGCGCTCCGGCTCGCCCTCGCGGCGGCCGGGCATCAGGTCGAGGGTGCCGCCGGCCTCGTCGGGCTCGTGTATCTCGCGGGCGTCTCCGGTGGTCAGCCCGGTGTCGACGAGGAGGAGGGATGGCGGTGGATCCGCCGTGGTGCTGAAGAAGGGGACGACCGGATGGCCTTCGCCATGGGCGTGGCCTGCGAGGAGGGACGCTTCGGGCCCGAGGGTCTTGCCGGGGCCGCCGATTGGTATCGACGGGCGCTCGGTCATCCCGAGGCCCACTACCGTCTGGGAAGTCTTTATGAAAGGGGCGTCGGCGTGGAGAGAAGCTTCGTGAAGGCGTATGCCGCCTACTGCGAGGCCGCCCGCTTGGGGAGCGCCGAGGGCGCGAACAATGCGGCGGCCTGTCTGATGCGTGGGTGCGGAGTGAGGCGGAACCCCGCGGAGGCGCTCCGGCATTATCAGTTCGCTGCGGCGAAAGGCTGCGCGGAGGCGCTCTACAACCTCGGGTGCGCCCTCCTGAGCGGGACGGGATGTGAAAAAGACCCGCTCGGGGCGCTGGACTGCTTTATGAAGGCGGGGGAGGAGGTGCCGCTCGCTTTCAAGAAGGCGGCCCGTATCTACGAGGTGGGCAAGGGCGTCGGAGTGAACAAGAAGCGTGCCGCCGACCTCTACCGAAGGGCGGTCGAGCTCGGATGCGAAGAGGCCCGCAAGGGGCTCGACAGGGTGTCGGGGAGGAAAACCTCGGATTGAGGAGCCTCGTCATGAGGTTTTCAGGATCGCCGGTGAAGGAGACTTTGCCGGCGGTTTTTTTTGCTTTTTTTAATTGCGCGGGCTTTGAGGGAGGGGATTCCTTGTTTTGTAAATTTCCGAGTCTGAATTTTATTTCTGCCTACGGCAAGCACTCCTGGGAGCGCAACTGGTCGAAGGCCTCCGACATCCAGTTCAGCGACGGTAGCGTCGTGAAGCCCGATTGGAAGGGGAATCGCTTCGTCTACGGCCTCGGCATCGAGGGCACGACCGAGAAGAAGCACACCTGGCACGCCTCGGTCGAGCAGAGCTGGGGCGGTGCGTTCCGCAACGACGTGCGCGTCGATCGCCCGCCAAGGAGATTCTTACCGGCATCGATATGGAAGGGCCGCCCACGGTCTTCCCTTCGGGAAGCCGCTGGGCCGGTCCTTGCGCATTCGTGCGTTTCCCATTGCCGAGGGGGTTGCGTGCGCTCCATTTTGAAGTCCCCATCCCTCGTGAAGACGGGGGCGGAACGCATCCCGCAGGAGGGACCGGAGGCGCCTTTTCGATTTAAAAGAGCTGCAGGAGAAGGGTAAAGGTCATATTCCAATCGAAACGAATTGTGCGGACAAAGCCGTATTCCGCGTTGTTTCCTCTCCAAGAGGGGATTCGGGCTAATGGAAAACCATGACTTTTTCGATTCCCAAGTGTCGGAATCTTCACTAAGACAGCGCGAAACACTACCATTGAAGTGAAGGGGCGGCTTGTCCGCCCACGGCCGGCACCGCCCGGCGCCGGCCGGACACGATGGACGAAAAGAACAGAAGAAGACCATATGACCAACCCTGCGATGATACTTGGAATCGACCTCGGCTCCACCACCGTCAAGCACGTCCTCCTCGAGGCGGACACGGGACGGGTGGTCGACCGGAGCTACCGCCGCCACGGCAGCGCGGTCGTGCCGGCGTTGCTTGAGTGCCTCAGGCACGTCCGCGACGACGTCGGCTGCCCGCGCGTGCACGTCAGGATGACGGGCTCGGGCGCCCTCGGACTCTCCCGGCGGCTCGGGGTCCCCTTCGTCCAGGAGGTGGTCGCCGCGGCGGACTGCCTGCGCCACCTCATGCCCGGGATCGACGCCGCCGTCGAGCTCGGGGGCGAGGACGCCAAGATCCTCTACCTCTCCGAGAGCATCGAGCTGAGGATGAACGAGGCCTGCGCCGGGGGCACCGGCGCCTTCATCGACCAGGCCGCGGCCCTGATGCGCACCGACGCCAAGGGCCTCGACGAGCTCGCCGCGAAGGCGGAGAAGGTCCACCCGATCGCCTCGCGATGCGGGGTCTTCGCGAAGACCGACATCGTGGGGCTCCTCAACACGGGGGTCGACAAGGCCGAGATCGCCCGCTCGATCTTCAACGCCGTCGCCGAACAGGCCGTGAGCGGCCTCTCCTGCGGGCGCCCCTTGAAGGGCAGGATCGCCTTCCTCGGGGGACCGCTCTCGTTCCTCCCGGAGCTGCGCGCCGCATTCCGCCGCCGCATCGGTTCCGAGGGCGTCTCCTACTTCGATTTCCCCGACTCCCAGTACGCCGTCGCCATGGGCGCCGCGCTCGACGCGATGAAGACGAAGGGCCCGGAGAAGACGGGCCGGGAGAGTGCGGAGGCGAAGGACGGGGGCGGGGCTCCGGTCAGGCGGGAGGCCGTCCTCATCGACGACCTCGTCGCCGCGCTCGCATCGGGCGCGACGGGATCCGGCCGGCCTTCCGGCCTCCCGCCGCTCTTTTCCGACGCGCGCGAGGTCGAGGCCTTCCGAAGGCGCCACCGCCGCGCCGCCGTGAGGACGCGCCCCGTTGCTGAAGCCCGGGGCGACCTCTTCCTCGGCGTCGACCTCGGGAGCACGACCGTGAAGTGCGTCCTCACCGATGCCGGGGGCGCCGTGCTCCACCACGGCTACGCCGGCAACAACGGCGCCCCCGTGCCGCGGCTCCTCGAACAGGTCCGGGAAGTCCTTTCGCTCGTCCCCGACGGGGCGGCCATCCGCTCCGTGTGCACCACGGGCTACGGCGCCTCGCTCGCCCGCTCGGTCCTCGACGCGGGCTTCGAGGAGGTCGAGACGCTCGCCCACCAGAGGGCGGCACGCTCCTTTGATCCGGAGACGAGCTACGTGATCGACATCGGCGGCCAGGACATGAAGTGCCTGCGCGTGGACGACGGGCGCATCGCGGGGGTGACCCTGAACGAGGCCTGCTCCTCGGGCTGCGGCGCCTTCCTCGAGACGTTCTCCGCGCAGCTCGGCCTTTCGATCCCCGACTTCGTCGAGGCGGCGCTCACGTCGGAGCATCCTTGCGACCTGGGCTCGCGCTGCACCGTCTTCATGACCTCCAAGGTGCGTCAGGCCCAGCGCGAGGGCGCCCCGACGGCCGACATCGCCGCGGGCTTGTGCATCTCGATCGTTAGGAATGCGCTCCACAAGGTCCTCAAGGTGAAGGACCCGGCCGAGCTCGGCACGCACGTCGTCGTCCAGGGCGGCACGTTCCTCAACGACGCGGTGCTCCGCGCCTTCGAGATGCACACCGGGCTCGAGGTGGTCCGCCCCGACCTCGCCGGGCTCATGGGCGCCTACGGCGCGGCGCTCCTCGCACGCGACCGGACGCGCTCGGACACGCCCCTCTGGGATCCCGCGGGCGTGGCCTTCGACATCGAGAAGGCCACCAAGCGGGTCTTCCGGTGCGGGGGCTGCCACAACCGGTGCCGCCTCACCCAGCACAGCTTCCCCTCGGGACGGCGCTTCGTGAGCGGGAACCGCTGCGACTTCGCCTTGAAGAACCTCAAGAGCGCGATCAAGAAGGAGAAGGGCTTCATCGACTGGAAGCTCGAGCGCCTCTTCGGAACGGCGGCCCCGGGTGCGGCGGCGCACAAGGACGATGACAGGAACGAAGGGCGGGAGGCCGTTTCCGCTCCCGCTCCCGCCCACCGGGGCGAGATCGGGCTGCCGCGCGTCTTGAACATGTACGAGCATCACCCCTACTGGGAGGCGCTCTTCTCCAGACTCGGCATCCGCACCGTGCTCTCGCCCGCCTCGAACGCGCGCATGAACCTCGAGGGGACCGAGACCGTCCCCTCCCAGAGCCTGTGCCTTCCCGCCAAGCTCGCCCACGGCCACATCGTCTGGCTCGCAAGAAAGG
>CAJMRV010000023.1 GCA_905215795.1 uncultured bacterium
AAACTCGAGATCCCATTACCCGCCTAAAAGTGTATCTAGTAGGCGGGAATTTGGGCCGGGAAGGTGCGCTTTTTTCGTGTGCGTCGCGTTTGTCCGGACGGGCGTCCGGCGGACGGACTCAGTGCGTCTTCGAGAAGAGCGTGGGCATGGCGTGCTCTTCGAGGTAGTCCTTCGCCCTCATGAGGACCGTGCGGGCGAGCTCCTCCTTGCCGGTGCGCGGGAGCTCCACGGAGGCCTCCTTGCCGCGCGTGACGAGGAGCGCCTGGTTGGTCTTCGAGCCGAAGGCCTTCGGGGCGTAGTTGCCGACGATCATGTCGGCGTTCTTCTTCTCGAGCTTGCCTCGCGCGTAGTTCTCGAGCTCTTTGAGGTCGGTCTCGGCGGCGAAGCCGATCACGCAGCCCACCGAGCGGCGGTGGCCGACGTACTTGAGGATGTCCGGGTTCTCCTTCCACTCGAGGTGGGAGAACGGGGAGTCGTCCTCCTCGGTCTTCTTGATCTTCTGCTTGGCCGTGTTCTTGGGCGCCCAGTCGGCGACCGCGGCCACGCCCACGAAGATGTCGTAGCGGTGTTCGGTGAGCTCGTCCTTGACGGCCTTGAGCATGGAGCGCGCGGAGGTCACGTCGATGCGTTCGACGCCGGCGGGCGTGGGCAGCGACACCGGACCCGAGACGAGCGTCACGCGGGCGCCCGCCAGGCGGGCGGCCTTGGCGAAGGCGAAGCCCTGGCGGCCGGAGCTCACGTTGGTGATGCCCCTCACCGGATCGATCGCCTCGAAGGTCGGACCGGCGGTGACGAGCACGCGGCGGCCCTTGAGGAAGGGTTCGGCGAGCATCCCCTCGACGAGCGAGAAGACGTCGGCGGGCTCCATCATCCGTCCCGCGCCCACGTCGCCGCAGGCCTGGAACCCCTCGACGGGGCCGGCGAACTGGATGCCGTCCTGCTTGAGGAGCGAGACGTTGCGCTGGGTGGCGGGGTTGTTCCACATGTGTTCGTTCATGCCGGGCACGACGAGCACGGGCGAGCGGCTCGCCAGGAGGAGCGAGCTCACCATGGTGTCGGCGATGCCCTGGGCCATCTTGGCCAGGGTGTTGGCGGTGGCGGGCATGACGACGGTGAGCGCGGCGCCGCGCGTGGCCTCGATGTGGGGCATGGCCCCGGAGGCGGCGCCTTCGACGAGGACGCTCTCGCCGGAGAGCGCTTCGAAGGTGACCGGACCGATGAACTCGGCGGCGCTGCGGGTCATGACGACGCGTACGCGCAGGCCGGCCTTCCTGAGCAGGCGGACGAACTCGCAGGTCTTGTAGGCGGCGATGCCGCCCGTCACGACGACCGTGATCAAGGCGCTCGATTTGGCGGTGGTGTCCATGAGGGTGGATTTCCTGTTGAGATGGAGGATGGAGGGTGTCCCCACATTGTACGAAAACCGCGGGGATTTTGAAAAGCCGTGGTTTTGGGGATGCATGGGCGAACGGCCCCGCCGGCGTGTGCCGGCGGGGCCGTTCTTCGGACGGGGTCCGTGTCTTCTCAGGAGGGGCTCACCGCCGCCTCAGGCCGAGGATCTCGTCGAGGATGATCCCGAAGGCCCCGCAGCAGATGGCCGCGTCGGCGAGGTTGAACGCCGGCCAGTGCCATCCGTTGACGTGGAAGTCGATGAAGTCGATCACGTAGCCCAGGTGCACGCGGTCGATGAGGTTCCCGACCGCGCCCGCCGCCAGGAGCGTGAGCGCGAAGCTGAAGAGCACGTGGTGGTTGTAGCGCTTCAGGAGCCAGATGATGCCCACGCACACGGCCACGGCCACGCCGCTGAAGAAGTAGCGCTGCCAGCCGCCCGCGTCCGAGAGGAACGAGAACGCCGCCCCGGTGTTGTGGGCCAGGACGAGGTTGAGGCACCCGAAGATCGGGAGGGACTCCATGGGCTCGAGGTTGCGCTGGAAGTAGTACTTGGAGAGCTGGTCGAGAAGGACGACCAGGCACCCGAGGATGATCCAGAACGTGAACTTGAGCCCGGAGGGGTTGCTTCTGGGAAAGAGTCGGGACACGGCTTTTCCTTACGCGATGCGGCGCTTCTCGCCCTCACCGAAGAGGTTCGAGAGGCAGCGCGGGCAGAGCGTGGGGTGTTCGGCGTTCTGTCCGACCGTCGGGAGCCAGTGCCAGCAGCGCTCGCACTTGGTGCCTTCGGCGGACTCGACGGCCACGGTGGTTTCCTCGGCGCCGCTCTTTTCGAGCGTGGCGCGGCTCACGATCATCACGAAGCGCAGGTCCTCGCCGAGCGTCGAGAGGAGCTCGTGGTCGGCCTCGTTGGCGCGGATCACGACCGCGGCCTGGAGCGAGGAGCCGATCACGCCCTGTTCGCGCACGGCTTCGATCGCCTTGAGCACGTCGGCGCGGATCTCGCGGATGCGGGCCCACTTGGCGAGCAGGGCCGGGGCGTCCTCGACGGCGGGGAGCTCTTCGAAGTACTCGGTGAAGATCGTGCCGTCCTTGTTCGGGGCGAACACGGCGAAGGCCTCCTCGGCGGTGAACGAGAGGATCGGGGCCATCAGGCGCAGGAACATGTGGGTGATCCTGTGGAGCGCCGTCTGGGCCGAGCGTCGGGCCTGGCTCTTCGGAGCGCACGTGTAGAGGCGGTCCTTGAGCACGTCGAGGTAGAAGCTGCCGAGGTCTTTGGAGGCGAACGTCTGGAGCATGTTGACCACGTTGTGGAAGCGGTAGTGCTTGTACTCCTCCATCACCTGGCGGCGGAAGTCCTCGGCGAAGGCGAGCGCCCAGCGGTCGAGCTCGAGCATGTCGGCCACTTCGACGGCGTCTTCGGCGGGGTTGAAGTCCGACGTGTTGGCGAGCAGGAAGCACATCGTGTTGCGGATGCGGCGGTAGCTGTCGATCACGTGCTTGAGGATGTTCTGGCCGAAGCGCAGCTCGCCCGAGTAGTCCGAGGAGGCCACCCAGAGGCGCAGGATCTCGGCGCCGTACTTCTCGGCGACTTCCTGCGGACGGACGATGTTGCCCTTGGACTTGCTCATCTTCTCACCCTTTTCGTCGACGACGAAGCCGTGGGTGAGGAGCTGCTTGTAGGGCGGACGGCCGTCGAGCATGGTGCCGGTCAGGAGCGAGGAGTGGAACCAGCCGCGGTGCTGGTCGGAACCCTCGAGGTAGAGGTCGGCCGGGTAGCCCAGTTCGTTCTTGTGGGTGTGGCGCATCACGGTGTAGTGCGTCACGCCGGAGTCGAACCACACGTCGAGGATGTCCGTGGAGCGGATCCAGTCGCGGGCTTCGTCGGCGTCCATGAAGTCCTCGGCCTTGCAGCGGCTCCAGGCTTCGATGCCCTCCTTCTCGACCAGGTCGGCGACCTTGTCCATGATCTCGAACGTGCGGGGATGGAGTTCGCCCGTCGTCTTGTGGAGGAAGAACGGCAGGGGGACGCCCCAGTCGCGCTGGCGCGAGATGCACCAGTCGGGACGGTTCTCGATCATGGCGTGGAGGCGGTTGATGCCCCAGGTCGGGAAGAACTTGGTCTGCTCGACGCCTTCGAGGGCCGCTTCACGCAGGCTCTTCTCGGAGGGCTTCGTGTCGAGCACGCCCTGGGTGTCGGCCTTCGGGGCGTCCATGCGGATGAACCACTGGCTCGTGGCGCGGTAGATGAGCGGCGTCTTGTGGCGCCAGCAGTGCATGTAGCTGTGGACCATCTTCGAGTCGGCCATCAGCGCGCCGGCCAGGCGGAGCGTGTCGAGGATCTTCGTGGCGGCCTTCCAGATGTTGAGCCCGCCGAAGAGCGGGAGGTCGGCGGCGAACACGCCGTCGGCCTGCACCGGGGTGAGGACCTCGTCGTTGGTCATGCCGTGGGCCTTGCAGGTCATGAAGTCGTCCAGACCGTAGGCCGGGGCCGAGTGCACGATGCCCGTGCCGGCGGTGGACTCGACGTACGTGGCGAGGTGTACCGGCGAGAGGCGGCGGTAGCCCGCGTCGACGTCGTGAAGCGGATGCTTGAAGCGCAGGGCGTCGAGCGCCTCGCCGGCGGTCCTGCCGACGACGCGGCCTTCGAGGCCGTAGCGCTTGAAGGCCTCCTCCCAGAGTCCTTCGGCGAGGATGTAGAAGCGGTCGCCGGCGTCGACGAGCACGTACTCGAGCTCGGGGTGGACGTTGAGGGCCTGGTTCGACGGGATCGTCCACGGGGTCGTGGTCCAGATCACGGTCGAGACGGGCTTGGTGGCCTCCACGCCGAAGATGCCGGCGATGCGCGGCATGTCCTCGGAGGAGAGTTCGAAGGCGACGTCGATCGCCCAGCTCTCCTTGTCCTTGTACTCGACCTCGGCCTCGGCAAGGGCGCTCTGGCAGTCGAAGCACCAGTTCACGGGCTTGAGGCCGCGGTAGACGTAGCCCTTCTTCATCACGGCCGAGAGGGCGCGGATCTCCTGCGCTTCGTTGGCGAACTGGGTCGTGCGGTACGGATTCTCCCAGAAGCCGAGCACGCCGAGGCGCTTGAAGTCGGCGAGCTGGAGGTGGGTCTGCTCGAGGGCGTACTCACGGGCGAGGCTCTGCATCTTGTCGACGGGCAGGTTCTTGCCGTGCTTCTTCTCGATCACCACTTCGATGGGCATGCCGTGGCAGTCCCAGCCCGGGACGTACGGGGCCTGGTAGCCCTCGAGGGTCTTCTCCTTGAGGATGATGTCCTTGAGGACCTTGTTGACGGCGTGGCCGAGGTGGATGTTGCCGTTGGCGTACGGGGGGCCGTCGTGCAGAATGAACTTCTTGGCGTCGCGGCGCGAGTCGATGATTCGCTGGTAGATCTTCTTTTCATCCCAGTCGCGGATCCAGCCGGGTTCGCGCTTGGGCAGGTTCCCGCGCATCGGGAACGCCGTGTCGGGCAGATTCAGGGCGTACTGTTTGTCCTGTGTCTTGTCGTTCTGCATGTTTTTAACTCCTGGCCCCCTCGGGCTCTTCAGGGTTGTTGATGAATGCGGGCCGCGGGGACGCCTGGGCGTCCCCCGTGGCTCACGGGGTGATGGTTTCCAGGGGCGAGCCGAGCAGGCGCCGCGCGTTGATCGCGTCGGCGTTGATGGCCGCCTTGAGTTCGTCGATTCCGGAGAACTTCTTCTCGCTCCGGAGTCGTTCGATGAATTCGATCTCCACGACGCGTCCGTAGGCGTCGCCCGTCCAGTCGAAGACGTTCGTCTCGAGGAGGTAGCGGCGGTCCGAACAGATCGTGGGCTTGACGCCGAGGCTCGCCACGCCGTTGTAGACGATCGTGGGGGAGAGTCCCTTGACGCGCACGGCGAACACGCCGCTCACGGCGGGGCGTGCGTCGCTCCAGACCGGGATGGGCGCGATGTTGAGGGTGGGGAAGCCGAGCTTGCGCCCGAGCTCCCTGCCGTGGATCACGCGGCCGGTCATCGAGTAGTTGCGCCCGAGCATCAGGCGCGCTTCGTAGAAGTCGTTCTCGGCGAGGGCCCGGCGCACGCGCGTCGAGCTCACGCGCTCGCCGTCGTGGGTGAGCAGCGGGGCGATGTAGGTCTCGAAGTTGAGTTCGCGTCCGAGGCGCTCCAGGTCGGAGACCCGGCCGGCGCCCTTGTCGCCGAAGCGGAAGTTCTCGCCCACGGTGACCCAGTGCGTGTCGAGCCCGTCGACGAGGACCGTGCGGGCGAACGCCTCCGGGGAGAGCCCCGAGAGGCTCCTGTGGAAGGGCATCACGTAGATGCGCTGGATCCCCGTCTCGAGGATGCGCAGCACCTTGTCGTAGAGCGTGGAGAGCCGCGTGTGCTCGGAGCCCGGGCCGAGGACCTCCCTCGGATGGGGCTCGAAGGTCATCACGGAGGGTACGAGGCCGCGTGCGTTGGCGGCCTGGACGACCTGCTGGAGGAGCGCCTGGTGGCCCAGATGCACCCCGTCGAAATTGCCGATCGCAAGGGCGGTGGGCAGGCGGAGCAGGGGATTGGGACAACCTCGAAAGACTTTCATTGCTTGAGTTCAACCTGGATGCGGGCCGCGCCGGGAGGAGCGGAAATCAAGGAGCCTCCGCCAGGCGGGAGCCCCGAACGTCGCCTTCCCGGTCGTCCGGAGCGGAGTGCGCCGGAGGCGGCCGTGATTATGCCGAAGGTTAAATTATAGGGAAAAATTCCCTCTTGACGCACGGGGAGGAGAGGCGTATTTGGTTTAAAATGAGCGGTTTATGGGAAACCGCCTAGAAATCCGCCGGCCCGGGGAGTAAAATCCCCCGTCCGCAGAGGGACTTCAGGCCTCTCCGGGGGGTGCCGCGCCCCTTTCAAAGGGCGGGCCGGCCGCATCGGCGGCGGTCCGCCGCGACGCGGGAAAGCCCCTCCATCCGGACGGCGCGCGGCGCCGTCCCCGTCCCGGACGCGCCGGAGGCGCCCTCCGGGTCCGTTCATCCTCTTATCACACGAGTGCCTCACATATCCATGGCCCAGACTCAATTCCCCAAGCGTCGCGCGTTCGCGATGCAGAAACCCCGTCGCGAGGACCGTCGCGATGAATCCCGCATGACGGAGCGCCAGCGCGCCGCCCTCAAGCGGCAGCGCCAGCAGGCCCGCGAGGACCGCGAGAAGGGCGAGCTCACGCCCGGCGCCCGCATGGTCTCGACCCGCTCGGGCAAGGTCCGCATCACCAACCTGATCGTCGACGAGCTCACGCGCGCCCTCACGGTCATCCTCAAGCTCGATGGCCCGGCCGACGTGCTCATGAAGCTCTTCTTCAGGAGCAACCCCAAGCTCGGCATGCGCGACCGCGGCATCATCGCCGAGGCGATCTACCACTCGCTGCGCCACTACAGCTCGCTTCGCTGGGCCATGCGCCCGGTCCCCGTGGACCGCGCCCCGCGCCTGGCCGCCCTCGTCACGCTCGCCCGCCAGTACGGCATGGACGCCCTGAGCGAACAGACGATCGGCTCTGAGGCCGGCCCGCTCAAGAACGTCATGAATGCGCTCGAGACGCGTCTGGATTCGGCCCCCGCCCACGTGCGCGCCGAACTCCCGCAGTGGCTCTACGACCTGGTCGAGCACCAGTACGACGACACCGACAAGCTCTACCCGGCCATGCTCGAGGGGGCGCCCCTCGACCTGCGCGTGAACCTGCTCAAGGCCAACCGCGACGAGGTCCTCGCCGAACTCGAAAAGAGCGGCGTGGAGGCCTATCCGACGCCCTACAGCCCCGACGGCATCCGCCTGCCCACCAAGCCGGGCCTCACCCGCTGGCCCGTCTACAAGGAAGGGCGCGTGGACGTCCAGGATGAGGGCAGCCAGCTCATCGCCCGCCTGCTCACGCCGCGCCGCCGCGAGATGATCTGCGACTTCTGCGCCGGCGCCGGCGGCAAGACGCTCGCCATGGGCGCGCTCATGCGCTCCACGGGCCGTCTCTACGCCTTCGACGTCAACGAGAAGCGCCTCGCCGGCCTCGCCCCGCGCATGCGCCGTGCCGGCCTCTCGAACGTGCATCCGATCGCGATCCGCAATGAACAGGACAACCGCGTCAAGCGCCTCAACGGCAAGTTCGACCGCGTCCTGATCGACGCGCCCTGCACCGGCACGGGCACGTTCCGACGCAACCCCGACCTGAAGTGGCGCCTCTCCCCCGAGGAACTCGACCGCATCAACGACATCCAGAAGAGCGTCCTCGAGCACGCCACCCGCCTCGTCAAGAAGGGCGGCCGCGTGGTCTACGCCACCTGCTCGATCCTGCGCCGCGAGAACCAGGAGGTCGTCGAGGCCTTCCTCGCCTCGCATCCGGGCTGGTCGCTCGTGCCCGCCCGCGAGGTCCTCGAGCAGCAGAACATCCGCTTCGACGAGGCCCAGTGGGAACGTTTCGGCGACTACTTCCAGATGCTCCCGCACGTGAACAACACCGACGGCTTCTTCGCCGCGGTGCTCCAGCGCGACGAGTGATCCCTCGTCCGTCCGGCGGCAGGCCCGCTTGAGCGGCCGCCGCGCGGAGAGCGGACATGAAGAAGGCCCGGGAACCGATCAACGGTTCCCGGGCCTTTCTTTCGAAGCCTTCTTGAAAAAGCGTCAAGTAGCAAAAAGCCCGACGGAGTCGGGCTTTTTCGCCGGAATGAAGAACTCAATTACTTGAGCTTCGTTTCCTTGTAAACCACGTGCTTACGAGCCACCGGGTCGAACTTCGAGATTTCCATCTTGCCGGTGGAATTCTTCTTGTTCTTCGTGGTGGTGTAGAAGTGGCCGGTACCGGCCGTGGATTCAAGCTTGATCTTTTCGCGAGCGCCTTTCGCCATGGTGAATCTCCCTTATCTAGTTAGATTTCGCCGCGGGCGCGGAGATCCGCTAAAACCGCATCGATACCAATTTTGTCAATAGTGCGAAGGCCAGCCGTCGTGATACGCAAACGAACCCAGCGGTTTTCGCTTTCAACCCAGAAACGGCGATATTGCAGATTCGGCATGAAGCGACGCTTCGTTTTGTTGTTCGCATGCGAGACGTGATGGCCGACCATCGGCGCCTTACCGGTGACTTGACACACTCGTGCCATCTCTAACTCCAGTGAAAATTGAAACAATAATCCCGCGGAGCGCCGCGCCGGCCTGAGCCGGGACACCCCATCGAGCGGGAAAATACGAAATTATACGCCAGAATTCGTCATAGGTCACGGCTGGACATGGCAAAACATGTTCCGACGTTGATTTCCCCACAGTGTCAGTACAGGGAATCCGATCCGCTGACGAAATACAGCGAAAGGAGGATTTTACCCATTTTTGAGCCGCTTGTGTGCAGGAAAGGCCAAAAAACTTTAAAATTTTGGGAACTTTCTCATCTTTCGGGGGATTCCAGTGCAGATCATTCTGGCTCAACCACGCGGTTTCTGTGCGGGCGTGACCCGCGCGATCGCCATCGTCGAACGCGCTCTTGCCATTTACGGGGCACCCATCTACGTGCGTCACGAAATCGTGCACAACAAGACCGTGGTCGACGAGCTGCGCGCCCGCGGCGCCGTCTTCGTCGACGACCTCTCGGAGGTGCCCGCCGGCGCCACCGTCGTCTTCTCCGCCCACGGCGTGCCGAAGTCCGTCTCCGAGGAGGCCGAGCGCCGGGGGTTCCGCGTCTTCGACGCGACCTGCCCGCTTGTGAAGAAGGTCCACCGCGAGGTCTCCCGCATGCGCCATGAAGGCAAGCGCATCTTCATGATCGGCCACGCCGGCCATCCGGAGGTGGAGGGCACGATGGGGCAGGTCCCCGACGGAATCGACCTCGTCGAGAGCGTCGAGGGCGTCGAGAAGCTCGCCCCGGCCGACGGCCGCGGGCTTGCCTACGTCACCCAGACGACGATCTCCGCGGACGACAGCCTCGGCATGATCGAGGCCCTGAAGCGCCGCTTCCCCGGCATCCACGAACCCAAGCAGCAGGACATCTGCTACGCCACCCAGAACCGTCAGGAGGCGGTCAAGCGTCTGGCCCGCTCGGGCGTGGACCTCATCCTCGTGATCGGCTCGGTGACGAGCTCGAACTCGAACCGCCTGCGTGAAGTGGCCGAACGCGAGGGGGCGAGGGCCTACCTCGTCGACACCGCCGAGCACGTCGACCTGGCGTGGTTCGACGGGGTGGAGCGCGTTGGCATCACCGCCGGCGCAAGCGCCCCCGAGGAGCTCGTCCAGGGTGTGGTGCGCTTCCTCGAGGAGAAGGCCGGGGCCGAACCCGCCACGGTCCTCGAGGGCGTCGAGGAGAACGTCGCCTTCCCGCTACCCAAGGGACTCTGGGAGAGCGACCTCGAAGAGGCCGGCAGGAAGGGGGAATGACCGCGTCTCCCCCGCGCCGGGTGTGCCCGGCGCCTTCGCGGTCCGGAAAAAACACTGAAGAACAATAAAGGGAACACACCATGTCCAAGGCACGACAACACGTCAGCATGACGCCCGCCACCCAGTGGCTCAAGGCCCACAAGATCGATTTCGAAGAGAGCTCCTACGAGTACGAGGAGCACGGCGGCGCGGCTCAGGCGGCCCGCGAGCTCGGCGCCGACCCGCACTCGGTCGTCAAGACGCTCGTCATGGAGGACGAGAAGAAGAAGCCCCTCGTCATCCTGATGCACGGGGACTGCGAGGTCTCCACGAAGAACCTCGCCCGCCAGGTGGGCGTGAAGTCCGTGGCCCCCTGCAAGCCCGACCAGGCCCAGAGGAACTCGGGCTACCAGGTCGGCGGGACGAGCCCGTTCGGCACCAAGAAGGCCATGCCGGTCTACGTTGAGAAGTCGATCCTCGATTTCGACCGCATCTGGATCAACGGCGGACGCCGCGGCTACCAGGTCAGGATCGACCCGAAGGTGCTCGTCGACGTGCTCGGCGCGACGCCCGTGGAGTGCGCGATCGAGGGCTGAGGAACCCGTTTTTGAGACCTCTATGAGGAAGGGCCGCCTATATTTATATAGGCGGCCCTTCCTTCACCCGTCCCATGGGCCTCCTTCGGAGGCCCATGCACCCGGTCCGTACCGTACGGAGCCGGGTCAGTCGAGGTTGAGTTTCGTGAGGTCCCAGCGCGGCTTCACCGAGAAGCCCTTGGCGAGGCCGAGCGCCTCCCTTTCTCCGGGCGTCATCGCCTCGAGGCGGGCGAGGCCGGCCACGGCGATCATGGCGCCGTTGTCGGTGCAGAGGCGCATCGGCGGGAAGAAGATCTCGCCGCCGCGGCGGCGCACTTCATGGGTGAGCCTCGCGCGGAGCTGCTTGTTGGCGGAGACGCCGCCCGCGACGACCACGTTCTTGAGCCCCGTCTTCTTGAGGGCCTTGACGGTCTTGACGGCGAGCACGTCGACGAGCGCGTCGACGAAGCCGCGCGCGAGGTCGGCGCGGAACGTCTCGTCCTCGGGGTCCTCGGCCTGGCGCACGGCGGTGAGCACCGAGGTCTTCAGACCCGAGAAGCTCATGTCGAGCGTGGGGCTGTGGATCATCGGACGCGCGAGTTCGATGGCGCCGTGGCGTCCCTTCTCGGCGAGCGCGCTCACCTGGGGGCCGCCCGGGTAGCACATGCCGAGGAGCTGGGCCGTCTTGTCGAAGGCTTCGCCCGCGGCGTCGTCGAGGGTCTGGCCGAGCATTTCATAATGGCCGAAGCGTTCGACCTTCATGAACTGGGTGTGGCCGCCCGAGACGAGCAGGGCGAGGAATGGGAATTCGGGCGCCGGGTCGGCCAGGCGGGCCGCCAGGAGGTGTCCCTCGAGGTGGTGCACGCCGAGCACGGGCACGTCGAGCGCCCAGCCAATCGCGTGGCCGAGGCTCGCGCCGACGAGCAGGGCGCCGGCCAGGCCGGGACCCTCCGTCACGGCGACGGCGTCGATGTCGGAACGCGTCTTGCCGGCCTTCTCGAGGACGGCGTCCACGAGGGCGATGCCGCGGCGGATGTGGTCGCGGCTGGCGAGTTCGGGGACCACGCCTCCGTAGGCGCGGTGCATGTCGATCTGCGAATGGAGCTGGTCGGCGAGGAGGCCCTGTTCGCTGTCGATCAGGGCGACGCCGGTCTCGTCGCAGGAAGATTCAATACCAAGTACGAGCATAGTGATGGGATTTTAAGCGTTTTGGCGGGCGAAGGTGCAAAAAAAATCGGACTTCGGTTTGAAGTTTGCGTCCCGATGTGTCAAAATGCCCACCTTCACGGCTCCCGAAGGTGGGTTTGCCCTCGACAAGGGGGTCCCGCATGAGCCTTCGCCGTGTCCTGCCCCTGCTCTTGCCCCGGAACCAGAGCACGGGCGTTTGGTTTTTCCGGGTGATGAAACAATAATCGAGGTTTTGATGCCTACCATTCGCGTTAAAGAAAACGAACCGTTTGAAGTCGCTCTTCGTCGCTTCAAGCGCACCATTGAAAAGTCCGGCCTTCTCACGGAGCTCCGCGCCCGTGAATTCTATGAAAAGCCGACCGCCGAGCGCAAGCGCAAGAAGGCTGCCGCCATCAAGCGCCACTACAAGCGCCTCCGCAGCATGATGCTCCCCAAGAAGCTCTACTAATCGTAGACGGAGCGGTTCCGAACGGGTTTCGAGGAAGTCTTTCCGCGAAACCCTTTTTTTCGCCCTGAACCGCACCCTTCAGGAAGGACGTTGTAGACTATCGGTACATCCGTCCACTCAACATCAAGAACAAAGAGAGGCTTATTTTGATCAAGGACCAAATCCGCGAAGACATGAAGTCGGCGATGCGTGAACACGACGCCGCCACCCTCGGCACGATCCGTCTGCTGCTCGCCGCCGTCAAGCAGCGTGAAGTCGACGAACGAATCGAAGCCACCGACGACGTGGTGCTCGACGTGATCGCCAAGATGCTCAAGCAGCGCCGCGACTCCGTCGAACAGTACCGCAACGCCGGCCGCGAGGACCTCGCCTCCAAGGAGGAGGCCGAGATGACGGTCCTCAAGCGCTACATGCCCGAACCCCTCACCGACGAGGAGCTCCGCGCCCTCATCAACACGGTCGTCGAGGAACTCGGCGCCACCGGCATGGGCCAGATGGGCCGCGTCATGGGCGAGGTGAAGAACCGCGCCCAGGGCCGCGCCGACATGGGCAAGGTGAGCGGTCTCGTCAAGGCCCGCCTCACGGCCTGATGAAACGCGGGGGACGCGCCGCGTCCCCCGGCCTTCCGGAGCCTCCGGGGCGCCTCCGCATGGAGGGCGCCGCCGTCGAGTCCGGTCCGGGACGCGTCTTCACGGACCCTGCGGACCCCATCCGGGCCGCGGCCGCCCGGGAAGGGGCGTCCCTTCGCTTTGCCGGGTCCGCCGGAATCCCGGCGCCGACCCCATCCCTTCGAGCCCATCCGATCATGATTCCACAAGGCTTCATCACCCAGCTCCTCGAACGCGCCGACATCGTCGACGTGGTCGGACAGGCCGTGCCCCTCAAGAAGACGGGGCGCAACTTCCAGTGCTGCTGTCCGTTCCACAACGAGAAGACGCCCTCGTTCAACGTGAGCCCGCAGAAGCAGATCTACAAGTGCTTCGGCTGCGGGGTCTCGGGGAACGCCATCGGCTTCCTGATGGCCTACGAGAACCTGGAGTTCCCGGATGCGGTGAGGCGCCTGGCGTCGATGTACGGCATGGAGGTCCCCGAGGACCGCTCGCCGCGCCGCCGCGCCCAGCGTGAGAAGGTGCGCTCGCTCACCGACTACATGCAGGAGGCGCAGGACTTCTACCGCGCCAAGATCGAGACGAACGCGCGGGTCAAGCACTACGTCGAGGAGCGCCGCCTCTCCGCGGAGACCTGCGAGCGCTTCGGACTGGGCTACTCGCCCGATGAATGGCACGCCCTCGAGGGCGTCTTCAAGGAGCGCTACAAGGAGAAGGCCCTCCTTGAATGCGGCCTCGTCAACGAGAAGAACGGCCGCCGCTACGACGCGTTCCGCGGCCGCCTCATGTTCCCGATCCGCAACACCAAGGGCCACGTGATCGGGTTCGGCGCGCGCACCCTCAACGGCGACGAACACCCCAAATACCTCAACAGCCCCGAGACGCCCATCTACCACAAGGGCAGCGAGCTCTACGGCCTCTTCGAAGGCCGCGACGCCGTGCGCGAGAAGGGACGCGCGATCGTCTGCGAGGGCTACATGGACGTCATCCAGCTCTCCCAGGCGGGCTTCCGCGAGGCGGTCGCCGCGCTGGGCACCTCGATCACGCCCGAACACGTCAGGAAGCTCTTCAAGCTCACCAACCGCGTCTACTTCAGCTTCGACGGGGACGGCGCCGGCCGCAAGGCCGCCGTGCGCGCCCTCGAGGCGACGCTCTCGGTCGTCACCGACGAGCAGAAGGCCTTCTTCATCATCCTCCCGCCCGAGCACGACCCGGACAGCCTGATCAAGGCCGAGGGCCCCGAGGGCTACGAGCGCGAGGTCGAGAAGGCGTTCCCGCTCACCGAATTCGTGCGCCGCGTGCTCACCGAAGGGAAGGAGCTCGAGTACGCCGACGAGCGCGCCCAGGTCGTCGCCGAGGCAAGGGCGTGGGTAATCTCGATGACGAACGCCCCGTTTTTGAGGCTCGCCCTCATCAAGGAGCTCGCGAGCGTGACCCGCTTTACGGTCGACGAGCTCGAACGCCAGTACGGTCTGGCCACCGGACCGCGCCCCGCCGCGGCCGCCGTGGGCGGCTCGCGTCCCCAGCAGGGCGGGCGCGGCGCCGTGCTCGCCACCGGCTGGGACCCCGCCGCGGCCTACGCCGCGAGAAGGAGCCGCGAGCGCGGCTTCCGCGGGGGCTTCCGCACGGGCTACAGGAACGGCTACCGTGGCGAGCTCGCCCGCTACGAGCCGCGCGTCGGCGTCACCGACAAGCGCTGGCGCCTCCTGCAGTGCCTGCTCGTCTACCCGGACCTCTTCAACGAGTTCCAGGACCGCATCGTCGACCTCTTCCTTGAGAGCCAGAACGCGATTGCCCAGACGATCATCGACGTGTGGCGCGAGTCGATCAACGAATCCACGGGCGAGGTCTGCGTGAGCCCCGCCTCGCTCCTCATGAGCCTCGAGGAGAAGCCCTACTACGACAACTGCGTGCGCCTGATCGAGGAGGAGCTCAAGCTCGAGACGCCCCGCGAGGGCGCCCTCGTCGAGCTCAACCGCGCGTTCCTCGAACTCGAGCTCGAGCGCGTCAAGGCCAAGATCGCCGACGCGCCCGCCGACCCGGTGCAGCTCCGCGCCCTGATCACGCGCCAGTTCGACCTCCTCGGTCTGATCGCCGAATCGCGCGAGGCCGAAAGCGAGTACCGATTCCGCCGCATCCGCCACGAGGAGGTGGCCGCGAGCCGCCAGCACAAGGTCGTCTACAGCGACAACGCCATCGTGCGCGGCATCCAGGAACGCCTCTTCGGTCCCGAGGAGAAGGACGGCGGCGACACCGTCGCCGACGCCGCGCTCCAGCCCGTCGGCGAGCCCGGCGGGCAGCACGCCGCACACGGCGCCCACGCCGAACTCGGCGCCGCCATC
>CAJMRV010000024.1 GCA_905215795.1 uncultured bacterium
CCGCCCTTCGGGACTTTCACCCTTTAGATACTGCGCATGCCCAGCGCACCAAAACGTCCTCGTCCCAGAGCACGAGGACGGAGCCCGTCACGGGGTTGACCTCCACGGATTCGACACCCTCGATGCCGAGGACGAGGCCGCGGACCTCTTCGAGGACGTCCTCTCCGAGCATCCGGACGACGGGGTGCCTCAGACGGAGGCGTCCGGGAACGCGGCTCCTCACGGCTTGTTCAATATCGAGCATTCTTCATCCCCTTTTTCAAGCGGCGGTGCTGGCAAGGCAGGCGCACGCGGGTTGATTGATGTCGGGCGCGCGGCCCTCGAAGACCGAGCGCACGTTGCAGGCGAGCATCCTCAGGTCGTGCCCGATGCGGGCCGCGACGCCGCCCCCGTTCTCGTAGGGCCCGAGTTCGGGGCGCATCGAGTTGAGGCACACGAAGATGGTCGTCGTGTTGTGCAGGAGCGCCGAGACGACCGGGGTGAGCGCCCCGGCGAGGCCGCCCGCGAGGAAGACGGAGTTCAGGCCGATCGAGGCGGCCATGTTCCCCTTGATGCGGCGCATCGTCGCCTCCGAGAGGTCGAACGCCATCAGAAGGTTCTCGAGCGTCCCCTCGAGGACGACGTCGGCCACCTCCTGGGCGATGTCGGTGCTGTCGCGCAGGGTCGCGCCGACGTCGGCGGAGCTCAGAGCCGGCGAGTCGTTGATGCCGTCGCCCACCATGAGGACGGTCCGGCCGGCGGCCTTGAGCTTGAGAACCTCGTCGGCCTTGTCCGACGGAAGGACCTGCGAGCGGTAGTCGTCGATCCCGAGGCGTGCGGCGACCGCGCGGGCCGTGCGTTCGTCGTCACCCGTGAGCATGACGACGTGCATGCCGCGCGCCTTGAGGGCGCGGATCACGGAGGGCGCTTCGGGACGGACCGGGTCCTCAATCCCGAGGAGACCGATCAGGCGGCCGCCCGAGGCGACGAAGAGGACGGTCTTCCCCTCGCCCGTCAGGCGGTCGATCGCGGCGCGGGCGTCCTTCGTCGAGCAGTCCACGCGTTCGTCCTCCTCGACGAAGTGCCGAGAGCCGAGGATCACGCGTTCGCCGTCGACGGTCGAGCAGATGCCGTGGGCGACCACGTACTCGACCTCGGTGTCGTGCTGTTCCTCGTAGTGGTCGAGCCCGCGTTCGTCGGCGGCGCGGACGACGGCCCTCGAGACCGGATGCGGGAAGTGCTCCTCGAGGCACGCCGAGAGGCGCAGGAGCTCGTCCTCGTCCCAGTCCCCGGAGAGCGGGACGACGTCCGAGAGCGTCGGCTGGGAGCTCGTGAGCGTGCCCGTCTTGTCGAAGACGACGGTGTCGACCTTGGAGAGCGCCTCGAGATAGCGCCCGCCCTTGACGAGGGCGCCGCGGGCGGTGCCCTCCTTCATGGCCGAGAGGATCGCAAGGGGCGTGGCCAGGCGGATCGCGCAGGAGTAATCGACCATCAGGACCGCCGCGGTGCGGTTGAGGTTCCGCGTCAGAAGCCAGACGACGCCCGCGAGCAGGAAGTTGAAGGGGACGATCGCGTCGGCGATGCGGGTCGCGCGGCTCTCGATCGAGGCCTTGGCGAGCTCGCTCTCCTCGACGAACTTGATGATCTTCGCGAGGCGGGTTCCGTCGCCCACGTGCGTGGGACGGATGCCGACCTCGCCGTCCTCGACGACGCAGCCCGCGAAGACGGTGCCGCCCGGGGCGCGGTGCACGGCGACGGCCTCGCCCGTCATAGTGGCCTGGTTGACGGCGGCCTCGCCGTCGACGACCACGCCGTCCACGGGGATGACGCTCCCCATGCGGACCACGACGACGTCGTCGGTGGTGACCTTCCGGATGGGGATGCGCTCGAGCGACTCACCGCGCCTCACCCAGACGCTGTCGCACTTGATCGAGAGCTGTTCGGCGAGGCTGTTCATGGACTTCTTCCTCGCGTACTTGTCGAGCATCTCGCCCAAGCCGAGGAGCAGGATCGTGAGCCCTGCGGTGCGCCAGTCGCGGCGCAGGATGGAGATGCCGACCGCGGCGGCGTCGAGCACGTCGACGTCGAGACGCCCGTGAAGGAGCGACTTCACGCCGTTGAAGATGATCGGAACGGCGCCGAGGACCGTGTTGGCGGTGGTGACCACGAACGGAAGGAAGCGGTTGATGACGAAGTAGCGGGCCACCTCGCCGAATTCAAGGCGCGGGGCCGCGTCGTCGGGCACGATCGCCGGGGCCTTCACGAGCCCCAGGGCGCGGCCGACCGGGCGGACGACGTCCGCGAGCACGGGCATGTCGTCCCAGCCGGAGCGGAAGGCCTCGCGGATTTGAACGACGAGCGGGTTCGAGCGGACGGCCTCGGCGAGGAGTCCCAGACGGCCCGACGGGCACGCGGTGCGCACCACTGGAAGGCGCGCGGTCCTCGCGCGGGCCTCGTCGGTGACGAAGCGTTCGCGGCCCGAGCGGAAGATCGGGGGATGGTCGGCGAGGCCCGAGATGTAGCGGACCACGCCGTTTCTCGCCTCGAGGGTGTCGACCGTCACGACGACCGAGCCCGTCCTGGGATTGACGACGACGCCCGTGACGCCTTCGACCGCTTCGATGTCGGAGGCGATGAGTTCGGCGCTCGCCCTCGTCATCGGCGTGTCGGTGCGCCAGCGCTGGCGGTTGCCGACTTCATGGATCAAACGGAATTGCATGTTGTCCCTTTGGCTGTGAGCTGTGGGTTGCACTCCGGGGACGGCGCGGGCGGGACCGACCGGGCGGCCCGTCCCTTTTTGAAAACGGCCGCGCTTTGAATGCTCAAAGGCGGCCGTGCGTCACCGGACGTTCAGGAAGCGGATCAGCCTTCGCAGCAGGGCTTGGCGTCGGTGCATTCGCACGCCTCGCGGGCGGCCTTGCGTTCGGCCTCGGCCTTCTTCTCCTGGCTCTTGATCTGGGCTTCGGCGACGGCGTCGGCGATGTCCTCCTTGCAACCCTCGACGATGCCCATGGCCTTGTCCTTGAGGTCGATGCCGCCGGCGAGAAGGTCGGTGGCGAGGGGCTTGAGCTGGCACTTGCCGCGCGTCACGGCGACGGCGCCGAGGGCGCCGACGACGAGACCGCCGAGGAAGAAGAGGCCGTACTTGGTCGGTTGATTGAGCATTTCGATTGACTCCGCATGCCTTGGTGATGAAATGGGGATGCGGCCTCCCACCGCCGGGCACGTCGTCGGCGGACGGAGGCGTTCGTCACGGACGGACGAATTAATCCATGAACTGGATTTTAATATCACCACAAACGGTGTCAATAACCCTGAAACATTATCTTGCAGTATTATCGTCGTTAATAAAAACAAGAATAATGCGCATTTTCATCACCGTGGAGACAAGACCACGCGAGCCTGACCCTCAACGCTTCACGGCCACCGCGACGACGTCTTCAAAAACACAGGCATCACGCAATTCATTGAGAGTGAGACGCAATACGGTATGGAAATCCCCACCCGCCGGGTACACCTCGGTGCAGTCGAGAAGCGACGCATCAAGGAAGAGGCGCACGCCGGGGGCGAGACCGAACGGGGAGACGCCGCCCGGGTCGAAGCCCGTGAACATGGGCGTCTCCGCGGCGGAGAGCATGCGCGCCTTCTCCCCGAAGGCGGCCTTGAAGCGGGCGTTGTCGATCTTGTGGTCGCCCGCGCAGAGCACGACGACGGCACCCTCCCCCAGATGCAGGGCGACGGACTTGGCGATCTCATGGGGGCTGCACCCGATCTCCGCGGCCGCCTCGACGACGGTGTGAGTGCTTCCGGTGAACTCGATGAGGCGGTCTTCAAGGCCCGCGGCCCTGAGGGCGGCGAGTACGGCTGGATGGGTCATGTCCTCTCTCCTGCTGGTTCATTCATGTCCGGGCGGCCTCACGGGCCGCCGATCACTCCATGATAAGCGCGCGGCAGGGGCGTTTTGCGCCCTCCACCTCCTTCATTCCACCTAGTCCGCCGCGACACAGCGTATTCTACGTGCCACACTGAAATTGTCATCCGTGACAACAATGAGGACGCTTTCGGCATGTCCTATCGATTATCTTGACAAACCAATCATGTCCATGACGATTATCGAATCCCGATTTTCAACAGGGTTTTCAACAAAGGCGCCTTCGGGAGAATCGGGCACGAAAAAGGGCGTCCCGGAAGGGACGCCCCGGAATCAGAAGGACGGGCGCGGATCAGACGTTCGCGGAATCGAAGAAGCGCTTCGGGCGCATGTAGTAGAGGAGCGCGAGTCCGACGCCCCCGTAGAACACCCAGTCGCTCGTCCAGTACCACTCGAGCACCTTCGTGTTGAAGGTGAGGCCCATGATGTAGAAGAAGTAGACGACGCTCCCGAAGGTCATCGCGATGAACGAGGGCCTGGCGGCGCCCACGCCGGAGATGATGTACGTGTAGTACATGCTCGGGATGCCGACGATGTAGCCGGCGAGCATCATGTACATGACCGTCCCGGAGGCGTCGAGCACGTCCGTGATGTCGGTGAAGAGCCTCAGCACCGCCGTCGGCGCCGCAAGGCAGAGGAGCACCACCGGGGCGAGCGTCAGCGCGCAGAGCACGAGCCCGCGCCTGGCCGTCGGGAACACCTCCTCCTTGAGCCCCCTCCCGAGGAGGTTCGAGCAGAGGGCGCCCGTCGCCGAGCCGTAGGCGTGGATCGAGAGGTAGAGCGCCGAGGAGCACTGGCGCACGACGTTGGAGACGGCGAGCGCGAGCGGTCCGATGTGTTCGACGCACACGAAGAAGTAGAGCCACGTCCCGAAGGCGAGCACCTCCTGCAGGCTCAGCCACCCGCCCACGCGGATCAGTTCGCGCTGCAGGGCGCCGCTCCAGCGGGCCGCACGGTCCAGGCCGTATTCGGCGAGCGGGATCCTGAGGAGGACGTAGCCCCCGAGGAAGAGGAGCGCCACGCCCTCGGAGACGGCCGAGGCGATGGCCGCCCCGGAGATCCCCATGGCGGGGACCGGCCCGAAGCCGAAGATGAGCGGATAGTTGAGGACCACGTTCGTGACGAGCATCACGACCGAGCTCAGCGTGATGATCCGCGTCTTGAGGATCCCCACGAAGAACGCCCTCAGGACCGCGCACCCGAAGGCGAGCGGCAGTCCGAACCCGCGCCAGTAGAGGTAGAGCCCCGCCTCGCGCGCCACGTCAGGGTTGGAGGTGATCAGCCGCATGGCGGGCATCGACCAGAGGACGAGCGCGCCGACGAGGAGCGCCGAGAAGAGCATCAGTCCGTAGGTGCCGTTCATGACGATCGGCCCGATCTCGCGCCGGCGGTCCTGCCCGAAGCGGCGCGTCACGAAGACCTGCAGGCCGTAGGCGTAGCCGAAGCCGAGCGTCTCGATCGTGACGAAGGCGACCGTGGAGATGGCCGCGGCGCCGAGGGCCACCTCGGAGTAGCGTCCGAGGAAGGCGACGTCGGTCATGCCGATGAGCTGCTCGAGCATGTAGCTCAGCAGGAGCGGCCAGGCCATCATGAAGATGTCGCGGTAGCCGAAGACGGGGGCGGCGGGCCCCTTGGCGGTGGTGTTCATGGAGAAAAGGTTCGGTGCGGGCCCGCTCCGGAAGGGAGCCCCGGGCATGGCCGCGGACCGGAGGGAGCCGGTGCGCGGATGGAAAAGAGAATGAAGGGATGGAACATCGTCTGCTCCATCCCTTCTTCGGGGACCTATTTTAAATCAACGTGAGGGCCGCCCTCAAGGCCTCGATGTCGGGGGCCTTCCGGGTGGTCCTGCGGTCGCTGTAGTGCGTGTGCAGGAGCGACTCGGCGCGCTCGCTCCCGGGATGCCCCAGGAAGTCCTCATAGAGGCGCACCACGTCGGGATTCTCGTGGGAGGTCTTGAGCGCGTTCCCGTCGTCGATCGCGTAGCCCTTCTTCTGGCGCTTCGCGGCGTCGCCGTCGGGGTCGGCGCTCCTCGGCATTCCGCCGCCGCCCGAGCAGCCGCCGCGGCAGGCCATCACCTCGACGAACTGATAGGGACACGTCCCGCGGCGGACCTGTTCGGTGATCATGCGGGCCGCCTTGATCGTGTGGACGACCGCCACGCGCACCGTCCCGAAGGCGGGCGTCTCGACGGCGGCCTCGCGGATCTCCTCCATGCCGCGAACGGCCTCGAAGACGGGGCGCTTCTCGAGCTTGCCGCCGGCGAGGTGCACGAGCGTCCTCAGGGCCGCCTCGAGCACGCCGCCCGTCGCGCCGAAGAGCTGGCCGGCGCCGGAGGCCTCGGTCATCAGGGGCGTGTCGGGTTCGACCGGCTCGAGCATGGTCCAGTCCAGACCGGAGCGTTCGCGGAGCTCCTCGATCTCGCGGACCGTGAGCACGGCGTCGATGTCGCGGCGGTCGCTCCCCTCGTGGAGGAGTTCGACACGGGCCATCTCGTCCTTCTTGGCGGTGCAGGGCATCACCGAGACGACGCGGATGCGTTCGGGATCAAGCCCCGACCTGCGGGGAAGATAGGTCTTGGCGAGGGCGCCGAAGATCGCCTGCGGGCTCCTCGTCGTCGAGAGGTGGGAGCGCATGTCGGGCTCGCTCTTCTCGACGTGGTTGATCCAGGCCGGGCAGCACGACGTGAACACCGTCGGGAAGCCCTCGAGCGAGTCGTGCTCCCTCATCCAGCCCTCGAGATGACGGGCAAGTTCGCCCGCCTCCTCCATGATCGTGACGTCGGCGGCCCAGCGGGTGTCCATGACGTAGCGCGCGCCGAGCGTCTTGAAGAGCGCCCTCAGGCGTCCCTCAAGGTTCTCCTCGGGGGCGCCGCCCGCACGGATGCCGAAGCGGGCCGCGGGGGCGACCTGAACGACGGTGGTGAGCTCGGGATCTCCGAGCATGTCGAGCACCGTGCCCACGGCGGACTTCTCATTGAGCGCGCCCGTCGGGCAGACCTTGGCGCACTGGCCGCACTGGATGCAGCGGTCCGAAGACCCCCACTCCCCGCCGTCGAAGCCGATGTGCACGTCCGTGCCGACGCCCTCGATCGTGATGGCGCCGATGCCGTGCATCGAGCGGCACACGTCCACGCAGCGGAAGCAGCGGATGCAGCGGTCGGGCGTGAAGACGAGCGCCGGGGCGCTCTCGTCGCGGCCCGTGGCGCGCGTCAGGCGGCGCGCACCGGTCCCGTCGAGGTCGACGCCCGTGCGGCGGGCGGCGTCCTGAAGTTCGCAGGCGCCGTGGCGGGCGCAGGAGTGGCAGGACTCGCAGTGGTCCTCGAAGAGGTGGAGCACCTGTTCGGCGCGCTTCCTCCTCACGAGCGGCGTGGCGGTGCGGATCGACTCGCCCTCAAGGGCGCGGGTGTCGCACGAGGTGACCACGCGGCGGGAGCCGTCGGGGGCCTCCACGTCGACGAGGCACACGCGGCAGGTACCGGGACGGTGTCCGCGGGAGGCGAACTCGCAGAGGGTCGGCACGAAGAAGCCGGCCTTCCTCACCGCCTCGATGCGGGAGGTTCCCTCGGGGACCTCGACCGGGCGGCCGTTCACGAGGAGACGCACGTTCCGGAGGGCGTCCTGTTGGTTCATGGATTCGTTCTCCTTCATCGTCATTCCTCCATCGCGCTCTTGCCCGGGATCGGACGGAGCGTGCTCACGCCGTAGACGCGGTAGCAGCGCATGCAGCGGTCCGCCTCGCGCCAGGCCTGGTTGGAGTCCAGACCGAGCTCGACCTCGTCGAAGCCCTTGATGCGTTCGGCCGGATCGAGCGTGGCGACCTTCTCGCGCGCCTTGAAGACGGGCGAGGAATCCGCATGGCACTCGCCCATGGCGTGGGTCGCCGCGAGGATGTCGCTCATGCGGCGGCGGGCCACGAAGGCGCCGCCCTCGGTCATGAGGAATTCATGGATGGCGGTGGCCGCGAGCTCGCCCTCGGCCATGCCCTGGATCAGGGTCGTCGGACCCGCGGCGGCGTCGCCGCCGGCGAAGACGCCCTCGCGCGAGGTGCGGAACTCACGGTCCACGGCGATCGTGCCGCGTTCGGTGAGCTCGATGCCGTCGTGCTCGTTGAAGGCGGAGCGGTCGAACTTCTGGCCCACGGCCGCGATCACGTAGCTGCAGGGCATCACGAATTCGCTGCCTTCGACGCGGATCAGTCGACGGCGGCCGCGTTCGTCGGGTTCGCCGAGCTCCATCCTGACGAGGCGGAGCCCGGTGAGGCGGCCGTCCTCGACGACGAGCCCCACGGGGGCCGTCTGGAAGTTGAAGTCGATCCCCTCCTCGATCGCGGCGTCGATCTCCTCGGCGTCGGCCGGGGCGGAGGCGCGGTCGCGGCGGTAGCTCACGCTCACCGTGGAGCCCTCGTCGACGAGGCGTCTGGCGGTGCGGCAGCAGTCCATCGCGACGTTGCCGCAGCCCACCACGACGACGTTCCCTTCGAGGCCGACCTCTTCGCCGCGTCGGCGGCGCTCCTCAACGTCGAGGAGGAAGTCGAGGCCCTTGAGGTAGCCTTCGGGCAGGGGTTCGCCGGAGCTTTCCTCGGGGAGGCCGAGGTACTGGCCCTCGACGCAGCCCAGACCGAGGAAGACGGCCTTGTAGTCCTCGAGCAGGCTCGATACGGTGAAGTCGCGGCCGAGCGTCTTCTCGAAGAAGAAGCGTCCGCCCTGCTTTTCAACGACCTGCGTCTCCCCTTCGAGGAAGCCGTTTTCAAGACGGTACTCGGGAATGCCCAGGCGGGCCATGCCGCCCGCGCCGCTCTTCGCTTCGAAGATGTCGACCTGATGGCCGCGTCGAAGCAGGTGGTAGGCGCAGGTGAGGCCCGCGGGGCCGGCGCCGACGACGGCGACGCGCTTGGTGACGGGCGTCTCGATCGGGGCCTTGGCGCAGTTGAAGAGTTCGGACATGGAGCCGCCCGCATGGTCGGCCGCGTAGCGCTTGAGGTCGCGGATCGCGACGGGCTTGTCCACTTCGCCGCGGATGCAGGCCTGCTCGCAGGGACGAACGCACACGCGTCCGCACGAACCCACGAGCGGGTAGTGCTCAAGGAGGACCGCGGCGGCCATCTCGGGATGGCCGTTCTTGATGTAGTCGATGTAGCGCGGGACGTTGACGTGGGCGGGACAGGCCTCGATGCACGGGGCCGTCGCCACGGAGTAGAAGTCGCTGGCGAGCGTGGCCGCCACCGGGGCGTGCACGATCAGCTCGCGGAAGTGCTTCATCGCCGAGAGGAACGGCACGACGGTGGTCCTGCCGATTCCGCAGAGCGAGCCCTCGCGCATCAGGCGGGCCTCCTCGACGAGGGCGTCCCAGTCGACGAGCGAGCTCCTGCCCTGCCTGGCCTTCTCAAGGGCGTCGGCGATGTCGGGCATGCCGATGCGGCACGGCGTGCAGCGCCCGCACACGAGCGAGCGGCAGCGTTCGTAGTAGTTGGCCAGGAGCTCGATGAGCGTGAGGCGGTTGTCGAGGATCAAAAAGCCGCGGGGACCCACGACGCCCAGGATGGGGTTGCCGGGGTTGAAGCTGACGATGTCCTCGATGTTGAGGTCGGCGGGGTGTTCCGGATAGGGCGTGCGGCGGTTGTCGTAGGCCTCGTCCTTCCAGACGCCGTAGATGAGTTCTTCCATAGGTATCGCGTTTCATGACGCCCGGCGGGAACGGCGGCGGCCCGGGGTCCATGGCCGCGTGAATGGGAGGCGGCGCGTCCCGGGGCGTCCGGCCGGAAAGAAGCGGCGGGCGTCCGTGGCGGGGGTTCGTCGTCCCGGTCGGCACCGTCCCGAAGGAGGCGCTTCACGCGCCCGCACGGACGGTTCCGGGGAACCCCCTGGAATCAATCTGCTGTGTTGAAAACAAACATTCCATTGTACCCGTTTCCGGCCCTTGGAACACATGTTCCAACCATGGGGATCGGCGTCGGAGGACGCGGCCGGGACGCCCAAGGAAGACCCGCCGCCCGCGGACAACGAAAGGAACCGAACCCATTGATCCCAAAAGGAGAAATCCCCTCCCCCGGTGCGCACGGAAAGACGGACCAGCGGCGCTCCTCCCTGTCCGCCGGGCGGCCGGGGAAACATCACGAAACAAATCGGACGCGGCGCCGGGACGACGCCGGAGCCGTCCCCGCACGGGAACAACGCGGAAAAGGTGTTCAAAGGGAGCCGCGAAGGCGCAAAAAAGGCGCCCTGCGGAAAATCCATCGCCTCCCCGGACACGAGAAGCGCGGGGCTGCGGGAAAAAGGCAAAAGAAAAGGGAGCCGGCACACGACGTCCAATGTGCACCGCCCCCCTTTTCAGGGTCCACCGGGAGGATTCCTCACCGGAGCACCCGTAACCATTCTACCCAATATTCAGTTGATGCTCCTCGTTTCTGCGAACTCTCCGGGATCAGGGTGTTCCCTTGATGTGCGGATTCCCTTGGTGAGGCCGCGGAACCGGATCGCCTCGAGGATGTAGAGCGTGGCGATGTGGTGGTTGAGAACCTGAACGAGGGCCTTCCTGAAGCCGGACTGCTCCTCGATCGTCACCATCATCTCGCGGGTGAGGTCCTCCACGCCGAAGGCGGCGGGTTCGAGCTCGCCCACGTTGAGCGCGCCGCCGAACTCGGCGACGCCGCCGCGGGTGCGCAGCACGAGCGAGAGGCGCGCGAAGTCGTCCAGGCTCATGGCGGAGGTGACCGACTCGATGCGTTCGCCCTCGTTCTCGTCACGGCTCTTGTAGAAGACGCGCACCTCCTTCTCCTCCATCATGAAGGAGAGGTCCGGGTCCGCCTCGGGGCGTCCCTCGAACTTGTACTCCACGGGGAGATACCAGATGTCGACCTGCCCGAGGCGGTCGATGTCCTTGTACTCCGCCCTCACGAAGACCTGTGCGTCAGGCTCCCCGATGGCGGGGGGGTTGTCAATCGTCATGTCTTTCTTGTCTTTTCGTCTTTGTTGGTTTCGTCGGTTTGATTGCTTCCGTCCTCTTCATTGGATGCGGCCTCCGCTCGTCACCGGACGCGCGGAGGCCCCGCGGGAAGGCACCCCCCCCCGGAAGGGGGCGTCTTCATCGTTTCGCAAGCCGGTCAGCCCGCGGCGCTCGTCAGGATGGCGACGACGTCGGCGGCGTCGAGTTCCATCAGGTGGCCCACCGGGCCCTTGCGGCAGCAGTGGCGCGCGAGCGTCTCGACCGGGCAGTCGGCCGCGCCGAGTTCGGCGAGGTTGAGCGGCATGCCGATCGAGAGGAAGAAGCCGCAGAGCTTGGCGATGCCGAGCGCGATCGTCTCCTTGTCGCTCGCCTGGGGCTCCACGCCCATGACGCGCACGGCGAAGCGCACGAAGCGTTCGGGGCGGCGTTCGGAGACATGCTTCATCCAGGCGGGGATGACGACGGCCAGGCCCTTGCCGTGGGTGATCTCGGGGTGCCAGCCGCTCAGCTCATGCTCGATGGCGTGGCTCGCCCAGTCCTCGACGCGTCCGAGGCCGTAGTAGCCGTTGTGCGCGAAGGTCCCCACCATGGAGACCTGGCACCAGGCGTCGTAGTCCTGCGGGTTCTCGATCACCTTCGGGCCGTAGCGCATGGCGCAGCGCAGCGCCGCCTCGGCCTGCCAGTCCACGAAGGAGGTGGCGGTGGTCGGGGAGAAGTAACGCTCCATGATGTGGCTCATCATGTCGACGATCGCGGCGCCGATCTGGTCGGCGGGGAGCGTCATGTAGAGCTCGGGATTGATCAGGGCGGCCTTCGAGCGGCACCATTCGTTGCCCATGCCGGTCTTCGTCGGACCGTTGGTGATCACGGTGCGGATCGACTGCTCGGAGCCCGTGGCGGGCTGCGTGGGGATGCAGAAGATCGGGAGGCCGTCGGCGGGTTCCGCCACGCCCTCGTAGAAGTCCGAGACGTCGCCGTCGTAACGCACGCCCACGGCGATCGCCTTGGCGGCGTCCATCACGGAGCCGCCGCCCACGGCGAGGACCGCGTCGACGGGCGTCTCGCGGACCTTCTCAAGGCCCTCGCGGACGAATTCGAGCGTCGGATTCACGGGCACGCCGGGGATCTCGAGCACGGACATGCCCGCCGAGGCGAGCGAGGCCTTCACGCGGTCGTAGAGTCCGGTGCGCTTGATCGACCCGCCCCCGTAGACGAGCGCCACGCGGGCGCACTTCCCGAGGATGCGGTGGATCTCCTCGCCGACGGCGTTCTCAACGCCGCGGCCGAAGATCAGGCGGGTCGGATTGTAGTAGGTAAAGTTGTTCATCGGTTCCACTCCTCGGAAACAGGGTCTCAGGCCCGGGCCAGGCGCCGGCGGCGCATGTCGAAAAGGCACACGGCGGCGGCCGCGCCCACGTTGAGGCTCTCGCAGGCCGGTTCAATAGAAATATAGAAAGAATGGTCGCGCAACGCAAGCGCCTCGGCGCTCACGCCCGGCCCTTCGGCGCCCATCACCCAGGCCACGGGACCGTGGGTGTAGTCCTCGGCGGCGAAGAGGTCCTCGCCGCCCCTGGCGTCCGCAGCGCAGATCAGACCGGGGAAGCGGGCGCGGAACTCCTCGACGGGGATCGACTCGACGATCTCGGCCGAGGCGTGCGCACCCATGCCCGCGCGGAGCACCTTGGGACTCCAGAGGTTGACGGTGGAGGGAGAGGCGCAGACGAGGCCCACGCCGGCGGCGAGCGCCGTGCGGATCAGCGTGCCCGCGTTGCCGGCGTCCTGAACGCCGTCGAGGTAGAGCACGTCGCGGTTCCAGTCGAGGGCCTCGAGGTCGGTCTGCGGCACGCGCAGCTCGAGCATCACGCCCACGCCGTGCTCGACGGGCGAGAGCGTCTGGTAGAGGCCCGCCTTGAGGAGGAACCCCGGGGCGCGGGTCTTCGCGAGGACCTCGCCCGCCCAGTGGCGTCCCTCCTCGCTCGCCTTCTCCGAGATGATCACGGATTCGACGAGTTCGGGACGCAGGTCGTGGAACACCTCGGCGAGGTGCGCGCCCTCGGCGAGCGTCAGCCCGGTCTTCTTGACCTGTCGGGGTTCGTTGGCCAGGCGCTTCCAGCGCTTCCAACGGGGGTTGTTCTCACTTTCGACCGTGGTGATCGGCATGCTTGAAAAATCCTTTTGAATCAGTGGACGGACGCCGCTTGTGCGTCCGCTCGCGGGGCCGCCCGCCGGGGCTCACTCCCCCTTGAGGGGGAACCACTCGGAGACGGGGCGGAACGTGCGTCGGTGCACGGGCGAGGGACCGAGACGGCGGATCGCCTCGAGGTGCACCGCGGTGCCGTAGCCCGCGTGCTTGGCGAATCCGTAGCCGGGGTACTCGGCGTCGAGCTCGAGCATGAGCCGGTCACGGGCCGTCTTGGCGAGGATCGAGGCGGCGGAGACCGCCTCGACGGTGGCGTCGGCCTTCGGACGGGCCACGGCGTTCGCACCGAGTCCCGCCGGGACGCGGTTGCCGTCGATGATCACGGCGTCGGGAGCCACGGAGAGCCCCTCCACGGCTCGGCGCATCGCGAGCATCGTCGCCTGCAGGATGTTGATCGAATCGATTTCGTCGACCCTGGCCCACGCAACCGACCAGGCGAGCGCACGCTCGCGGATCAGCGGTTCGAGGGCCTCGCGCCGCCGGGCGGTGAGCTTCTTGGAGTCGTTGAGCCCCTCGATCGGACGGGCCGGGTCGAGGATCACGGCGGCGGCGCAGACCGGGCCCGCCAGGGGGCCCCTGCCCGCTTCGTCCACGCCCGCGATCAGGCGGGGCGCGTCGAGTTCGTCGCCGAAGAGGCTCGGGGCCTCGATGAATTCAGGTTTGGCTCCCCGCGGCATCAGAACTCCGGAGCACGGGCGACCGAGGCCACCACGTCGGCGGTGATCGCGGCGGTGTCGGCCTTGAGGCTCTCGTGGAGCCCGGAAAAGACGCGGGCGAGCTCCTCGCGGTGCGCCCCGTCCTCGAGCGCGTCGCCCACGGCGTAGCTGATCGGGTCGGGTTCGCAGAAGAACTGCAGGAACTCGGGCACGACGCGGCGCCCCAGGAGGATGTTCGGGAGGGAGACGTAGGGGATCAGGCCCTGCTTCTCCATGACGAGGCCCGTCACGGAGGGCATCTTGTAGCCCACCACCATCGGCTTCTTGAAGAGTGCGCACTCGAGCGTGGCGGTCCCGGAGGCGACGAGCACCGCGTCGGAGGCCTCGATCGCCTTGTGCGAGCGGCCGGGCTCGATATGCAGATGCATCTTCAGGTTCGGGAACTGTTCGAGCGTGCTCCTCAGGCCCTGCGCAGCGGCCTCATCGACGGTCGGGACGACGACCCGCACGGGACCCGTGCGCTCGATCAGGCGTTCGACCGCGTTGAAGAAGACGCCCGCGCAGCCCTTCAATTCGGAGGCGCGCGACCCCGGCATCACGCAGAGCACGCGCATGCCGTCGTCGGGGAGTCCGAGCTCCTTCCTCGCGCCCATCGTGTCGGGCTCGTCGGGGATGATCGAGGCGAGCGGATGGCCGACGAACGTGCAGTCGATGCCGGCCTTGTCGTAGATCGCCTTCTCGAAGGGGAAGACGGTGAGCATGTGGTCCACCGAACGGCGGATCGACTGGATGCGCTCGGGGCGCCAGGCCCAGATCGACGGGCTCACGAGGTGCACGACGGGGATCCCGGCGCGGCGCATGCGCACCTCGACGCCGAGGTTGAAGTCGGGGGCGTCCACGCCCACGAAGACGCGGGGCTGGGAGCTGATGAAGCGCTCGACGATCTCGTTTCTGAGGGAGTAGAGGCGCGGGAGGGGCTTGATCACCTCCACGTAGCCGCGCACGGCGAGCGTGGAGCAGTCGTACCAGG
>CAJMRV010000025.1 GCA_905215795.1 uncultured bacterium
CTTTAGATACTGCGCATGCCCAGCGCACTGGAAAAGCCCTCCGGCGAAACGCACGGAGGGCCCGGGGGATCTTCGATCCCAAACTTCCAATGATACCCTTCCCGCCCCTCGTTTTCAGAAAATTCCTTAGGAAACAAGCGGATACATCCTCATCCACTTGACAAATACCATATTTGTGGTATACTAAAGATGTCGCTCGGGAAAGACAGTACAAGAAAACGAGCGCAAACGAGACCGAAAATACAAACACCAACCCCGGTCCCGCGCAGCGGCGCCCTGGACAAAACCCCAGGACCAGACAACGAAGCCGCCGCCTATACTTTTCTCATGAAGACCAAGCACGCCTGAAGGCGTCCTGTCCTCCCACAAATCTCGTTGTGAAGAAGCGGCCCCTGGAGTCCGAGTGATTCGGAAAGTTCCTTGTGGAGCGGACTCAGACGAGACAACCATCCGCACGATGCACAAAGCATCGTCGGAGGCGACCCGAATTCCCTCAACCAAGAATTCAGACCGAAGAGCAAGCTACGAAGCATGCGAGACTCTTCACGACCGGCACGACCGCCCGAAGAAGCGGCGCACGGTCGTTACCGCCCTGGCGAGCCGGTTTCGAAAAAACGAATCGCCACGCTTTCAAACCCGATAACAAAGCCGCCGGCCCCGCACTCCGGGACGGACGGCACCAACAAGAAAGGAAAGCAAACCATGAACAAGAAGATATACAAGATACTCACGAGCATGACCGCCCAGAGCGTGCTCCTCATGCTGGTCGCGCTCCACGGCTGAAAGGAAAACATCCACCAACGTTTCCACCGCGAGGCACCGCCCCGCGACACACAGCTCAATCCCAAGCATCCGCCCCGTCGCCCGTCATGGACGACGGGGCGATTTCGCATCGCCCCGGGGCTACAATGGGGGCTGATTCGACACAACAGACAAAACAGACAAGGAGAACCACTTCGTGAACGAAGCGCTCGACAAACTCACCGCCCTGCCCGGAGGCAGGCCGCCCGCCCTGGTCGTCTTCGACCTCGACGACACCCTCATCTCGGGGAACAGCTGCACCTACTGGGCCGACTTCCTCAAGACGAAGGGCTGCGGCGTCGGTCCGGAATGGGACCGGATCGCCGAGGAGATGCTCGCGCTCTACGCCGCGGGAACCCTCGACATCCACGACTACCTGAGGAAATCCGTGCGTGCCTACGGCCACTTCACGCGTGAGGAGCGCGACCGCCTCGTCTCCGAATTCATCGACACCCGGCTCGCCGACAAGGTCTACCCGGAGGCCCTCGGCGTGATCGCGCGCCTGAGAGAGCGCGGCATCCCCATGATGATCGTCTCCGCCTCGAACGCCTTCGTCGTGCGTCCCGTGGCCAAACGCCTCTTCGACATCGACGCGAGCATCGGCGTCGAGCTCGAGGAGGACGAGGAAGGCCGCCTCACCGGCGAGATCGTCGGCACGCCGAGCTTCCAGGAGGGGAAGATCCACTGCGTCGAGGAGCGCCTCGCCGGACAGGGCGTCGACTGGAACGACGTCCTCTTCTTCACCGATTCCCGCAACGACATCCCGCTCGCCAGGGCCGCCGCCAAGACGGTCTGCATCAACCCCGACGAGACCCTCGGACGGCTCGCCGCCGAAAAGGGCTGGCCCGTGCTCGCCTGGCGTGCCAAGTGAGGAGGCCCCCGCGGGAAAACCCCCTTGACTTCAACAATTTGTTGATCGTTTTCCCCTAAGATGAACACCCAGGGCGCCCTTTCCGGGCGCCTTTTTTCCATCCCCCTCAAAAGGACGCACCCCACCCCCGGAAATCCCCCGGACGGGCGGCGCGGCGGGCGGCGGAGGCCTCCCGGGGGTGTCGGGAAGCGGGCTCCCGCGGACCTCCGGAAGGCCCTCTCCGGAACCTAGGCACGACCGCTTATTTGTAAACACGGGGTTGACTATTTGTCGACAAAAGAGCACAATCTTCCGACAATTCGTCAGCAACATGTCGAAAAATATCCAACAAAAGAAAAAACCTCGTTTTTTCGATGGCATTTCACCGACATGCAAAAAAAATCAGGCTATATTGACACACAGCTTGATTCGAACGCACCCAATCGAAAAGAGCCTCCCCGACGCGGAGGCTCTTCGAGCATCTGAGGTGCGTTCGTCACAAGACGGTTCACTTGCGTTGAGAAACTCAAGATGAATTCAAACACGATGGACGGGTGCGATGCGTCGCCCCGGCCGGGACGCCCGTGAGGGACGTCCAACGTTTCCGCAGCGTTCGACGCTTCGGGCGTCGCGGGAACAAAGAATCGCTCCGGTGATTCCGTGTTCCTTTTTTTTCGAAAAACGGACGCCGGACGGAACAAACAAGACTGTTAATTGAAATCAACCGAAAAGTGAGACCGACTATGTTCAAGAAAATCATCATCGCCGCCACTGCCGCCGCCGGACTGATGGGCGCCGTCACCGCCTCCGCCGCCGACGTGCTGCGCGTGGGCACCGAGCCGACCTTCGCCCCGTTCGAGTTCCTCGACACGAAGACCAAGGACTACACGGGCTTCGACATGGACCTGATCCGCGCCGTCGCCGCCAAGGCCGGCTACGAAGTCAAGATCGTCAACATGGGCTTCGACGCCCTGATCCCGGCCCTTTCGACGGGCGCCATCGACGTCATCGCCGCCGGCATCTCGATCACCCCCGACCGTCAGAAGCGCGTGGACTTCACCGACCCGTACTACAAGTCGGGCCTCTCCTACCTCATCCGCAAGGACGAGGCCAATGAGATCAAGTCCTTCGCCGACCTCAAGGGCAAGAACATCGCCGTGCAGATCGGCAACACCGGCGCCGAGTACGCCAAGCACCAGATTCCCGACACCACGGTGGTCGCCTTCAACACGACCAACGAGGCGTTCATGAACCTGAACAACCGCGCCTCCGACGCCGTGGTTCTCGACCGTCCGGCCCTCGCCTACTTCCTGAAGGCCCGCCCGGCCATGGCCAAGCGCCTGATCCTCTCGGACGAAGTGGCCGACGCCGAGTACTTCGCCTTCGCCGTCGACAAGGGCAACAAGGCCCTTCTCGAGAAACTCAACAAGGCCCTGGCCGAGGTCAAGGCGAGCGGCGAGTTCGAGAAGATCGAACAGAAGTGGTTCGCCAAGTAAGGCACCGGACGCCTTCCAAGAAGAGACCCCCAGAAACTGGGGGTTTCTTATGGGCGCCGCCCCTCGATTGGACAGTCCGCACGCGACTATTTACAATCACCTGACTTTTCACATCGTGTAAGACCGGAACGAAGACGTTTCAACAGATAGTTTTAGCAATTAGAGGTTTTTGATGAATTACGATTTAGAGTTGATCACGAACAGCCTGCCGCTCCTGATCAGGGGCGCCGGCCTGACGCTTGAGATCACGGCGATCGCCGTTGGCCTCGGCCTGATCATCGGCCTGTTCTTCGGTCTCGCACAGCTCGCGAAGAATCCCATCCTGCGCTGGCCCGCCAAGGTCTACGTCGACGTGATCCGCGGCACCCCGCTGCTCATCCAGATCTTCATCATCTATTTCGCGCTCCCCGAACTGATCGGCCACCGCGTCGACCCGTTCGTCGCCGCCGTCACGGCCTGCTCGATGAACTCGGGCGCCTACGTCGCCGAGATCTTCCGCGCGGGCATCCAGTCGATCTCCCAGGGTCAGTACCGCGCCGGCCTCTCGCTGGGCATGACCCACGTCCAGGTGATGCGCTACATCATCCTGCCTCAGGCCTTCAAGCGCATCATCCCGCCGCTCGGCAACGAATTCATCGCCATGCTCAAGGACTCCTCCCTCGTGTCCGTGATCGGTTTCGAAGAGCTCACCCGCACGGGCCAGCTCATCATCTCCGAGACGTACGCCACCAAGGAGATCTGGACCTGCGTCGCGATCCTCTACCTCGTGATGACGCTCTCGATCTCGCAGCTCGTCCGCTTCGTTGAACGCCGCTTCAACATCTCCGGCGAACGCTGATCGGTCCTCACCGGCACATATATATAAGGGGAGCACTCCTCACGGGAGCGCTCCCCGTCGTTTCAAGGGGCGCCCCGGCGCCCGCGGAGACCCTTTTCCGACGCCCTGCTGGGCCGTTCAAAAAAAGATTGTTTCCACTTGCACTAAAACCCGCCTCTCTGTACAATTTGCATTTTCACGGCTCGAGTCTCAACGCTCGGGTCCGCAAGTTCATTTTTCTTCAGGAAATCAAATGTCCGTTGAATTCAAAAAAGCTGAAATCATCGCCAAGTTCGCCCGCTCCGAAGGCGACACCGGTTCGAGCGAAGTCCAGGTCGCCCTTCTGACGGCCCGCATCAACAGCCTCGCTGACCACTTCAAGGTCCACAAGGCCGACAATCACTCCCGCCGTGGCCTCCTCCGCATGGTTTCCCGCCGCCGCAAGCTGCTTGACTACCTCAAGCGCACCGACGTGGATGCCTACCGCAAGCTGATCACCGAACTGGGCCTTCGCAAGTAAGACGCAGCTTTCCTTTCGACGACGACCTGCCGATTCCGACAGGTCGTAGTCATATCAAGAACAGAAAAATCGCGTTTTCCGGCCTCCGTGTCGCGCATGCTACACCGCGTTGCGACACAAGGAGCCTCCCCTCGGGACGTTTGTCGAGAGACTCTTTATGCCGCAGCGTGTTGAATTACGCTTCACGGTTTGTCAGAATAACGCTAAGTTTCAACTTCTATAGTGAATATTAGCTATGACCATGTTCCATAAAGTCTCCAAGACGTTCCAGATGGGTGAACACACCGTCACCCTGACCACCGGCGAAATCGCCCGCCAGGCCTCCGGCGCCGTCGTCTGCCAGATGGGCGACACCGTCGTGATCGCCACCGTCGTGGCCAAGAAGGAAGCCAAGCCCGGCCAGGACTTCTTCCCGCTCACCGTCGACTACCTGGAAAAGACCTACGCCGCCGGCAAGATCCCCGGTGGCTTCTTCAAGCGTGAAGGCCGTCCGACCGAAAAGGAAACGCTCACGAGCCGCCTGATCGACCGTCCGATCCGCCCGCTCTTCCCTGAAGGCTTCTACAACGAAGTCCAGGTCATCGTGCACGTCCTCTCCTGCGACCCGCAGATCGATCCGGACATCCCCGCCCTGATGGCCGCCTCCGCCGCCCTCTCCGTCTCCGGCATTCCGTTCCTCGGCCCGATCGGCGCCTGCCGCGTGGGCTACATCAACGACGAATTCGTCATCAACCCGACCGCCGACCAGCTCGCCGACTCCAAGCTCGACCTCGTCGTCGCCGGCACGCAGCGCGCCGTCCTGATGGTTGAATCCGAAGCCGACCGCCTCTCCGAAGAAACGATGCTCGCCGCCGTGACGACCGGTCACGAAGCGATGCAGGCCTGCATCAAGGCCATCAACGAGCTCGTCGCCGAAGCCGGCAAGCCGGCCTGGGACTGGAAGCCCGCTCCCGCCAACGAAGCCCTCGTCAACCGCATCAAGGAAATCGCCGGTGAAGGCCTCGAAGCCGCCTACGCGATCCGCTCCAAGGGCGAACGCACCGAGAAGCTGCGCGCCGTCTACGCCCTCGTCGAGGAAACCCTCGCCAAGGAAGCCGAGGAAAAGGGCGTCGACGCCCCCGATTCCAACGAAGTCAACGAGATCCTCTTCAAGATGGAGGCCAACCTCGTCCGTTCGAACATCCTCGCCGGCAAGCCCCGCATCGACGGCCGCGACACCCGCACGGTCCGCCCGATCGAAATCCGCCAGTCCCTGCTCCCGCGCACCCACGGTTCCGCCCTGTTCACCCGCGGCGAAACCCAGGCCCTCGTCACCACGACGCTCGGCACGAAGCAGGACGAACAGATCATCGACGGCCTCGGTGAAGAAGTCCACGAACGCTTCCTCCTGCACTACAACATGCCTCCGTTCGCCACGGGCGAATGCGGCCGCGTTGGCAGCCCGAAGCGCCGCGAAATCGGCCACGGCCGTCTCGCCAAGCGCGCCCTGAAGGCCGTCCTCCCGAGCCCCGAGGAATTCCAGTACACGATCCGCGTCGTCTCCGAAATCATGGAGAGCAACGGCTCCTCCTCGATGGCCTCCGTCTGCGGCGGCTGCCTGTCGATGCTCGACGCCGGCGTGCCCCTCAAGGACTACGTGGCCGGCGTGGCCATGGGCCTGATCAAGGAAGGCAACAAGTTCGCCGTCCTCACCGACATCCTCGGTGACGAAGACCACCTCGGCGACATGGACTTCAAGGTCGCCGGCACGGCCGACGGCGTGACCGCCCTCCAGATGGACATCAAGATCGAAGGCATCACGACCGAGATCATGAAGGCCGCCCTCGCGCAGGCCCATGAAGGCCGTCTGCACATCCTCGGCAAGATGCACGACATGGCCGGCGGCGGCGCCAAGGAACTCTCCGACTTCGCCCCGCGCATGGTCTCCTTCAAGATCGACCAGGACAAGATCCGCGACGTGATCGGCAAGGGTGGCTCCACCATCCGCGCCCTCACGGAGGAAACCGGCACCCAGATCAACGTCGAGGACGACGGCACGGTCACGGTCTCGAGCCCCGACATGGCCCGAGTCGCCGAAGCCCGCCGCCGCATCGAGATCCTCACGGCCAAGGTCGAACCGGGCAAGGTCTACGACGGCAAGGTCACGCGCCTGCTCGACTTCGGCGCCATCGTCGAAGTGCTCCCGGGCAAGGACGGCCTGCTCCACATCTCGCAGATCGCCAACGAACGCGTCAACCAGGTCTCCGACTACCTCAAGGAAGGCCAGGAAGTCCGCGTCAAGTGCATCGAGTGCGATGAAAAGGGCCGCGTGCGCCTGTCGATGAAGGCCCTCCTTCGCGACGAAGACGCCGAGAAGTAATTCTCTGTGACGGTGCCGTCCGCACCCCGCAAGGGGCACGGACGGTCCTGATCGAACCGATCGCCCGTCGAGGCGGTCGGTTCTTTTTTTCCGGGAACCGAACCTTGTTGGTCTGTTTTCCCTCGCTAAGGTACAATACCCTGTACAATTCGTGAACCGAGCGCCTTGCACTGCATTTCCCCCATGGAATCCAATGCAAAGCGTTCTGTTGCTTTTTTTCGAACGTTCCGCCCAGCGGACAGAATCTCCGGAGAACACACAACGTGCGTAAACAACTCGTCATAGCGAACTGGAAATGCAACGGCTCCCTCGAGGCCAACGCCTCCTGGATGGCGGGGTTCAACCCGCTCGCCGCGGACCTTCCCGCTGAAACGGTCGTCTGCGCCCCCTTCGTGTACATCCCCCAGCTCGTCGCGGGCCTCAATGTCGAGGTCGGCGCCGAGAACGTCTCGGCCACGGCCGACGGCGCCTTCACGGGCGAGATCTCCGCTGAAATGCTCCGCGACATCGGCGCGACCTGGTCGATCGTGGGCCACTCCGAAAGGCGCAAGCTCTTCGGCGAGTCCAACGAAACCGTCGCCCTGAAGGCCGCCCGACTCGTCGAAGCGGGCCTCAAGCCGGTCGTCTGCGTCGGTGAGACGCTCGAGGAGCGCAAGGAGGGCCGCACGCTCGACGTGGTGCTCGCACAGCTCGACGCCGTGCTCGACAAGGTCCCGGCCGCCCGTCTCGGCGCCCTGGCCTACGAGCCCGTCTGGGCGATCGGCACCGGCGTCTCCGCCGGCCCCGACGAGGCCCAGGCCGTCCATGCCGCGCTGCGCGGACACGTCGCCCGCCGCGACGCGGAGGCCGCCTCCCGCCTGCGCATCCTCTACGGTGGTTCGGTCAAACCCGGCAACGCACGCGAACTCTTCAAGATGCCCGACATCGACGGCGGCCTCATCGGCGGCGCCGCGCTCGTGGCGTCGGACTTCATCAACATCGCCCGTGCCTTCTGAGAAAAGCACGTTCAATTCAACTCTAAGGTTTTATTACCATGCAGTTTTTGCTCAGCATCGCTCTCGTTTTGCAAATCATTTCCGCCGTCGTGGTGATCGTGCTCGTCCTGATGCAGCACGGCAAGGGCGCTGACCTTGGTGCCGCCTTCGGTGCCGGTGCCTCCGGTTCGCTCTTCGGCGCGAGCGGCAGCGCGAACTTCCTTTCGCGCTCCACGGCCGTCGCCGCCACGGTGTTCTTCTGCTCGACCCTCCTCCTGACGATCGCTTCCGGCGCGTTCACCAAGAACACGAAGAAGCCCGCCGAAGGCGTCCTGTCGACCGTCACGCAGGAGCAGGTATCCCAAGAACATGGTAAAAATGACGTCAAATTGCCGGAACAGTCCCCCAGCAAGGACATTCCGCGCTAATATATCGCTTCTCGACTGACGGAGAACACCTCAAGTTCAAACGATCCTCAGTCGGGAATAAAATCAGACGGGCCGCGGTCGTGGCGAAATTGGTAGACGCACTATCTTGAGGGGGTAGCGGAGAGATCCATATGAGTTCAAATCTCATCGACCGCACCATTGACTGGGGTATAGCCAAGTCCGGTTAAGGCAGCGGATTCTGAATCCGCCATGCGTAGGTTCGAATCCTACTACCCCTGCCAGCGCCTCGATTTTCGAGACTGATGAAGGAGATCCGCAACGGATCTCTTTTTTTTTGCCCGTCGGTTCCGTCCCCGGACCTTCACCGTCGCCCCACCATCCCTACTCCCAACGGAGGAGTTGCCCTCCGACGCCGTTGTGCTAGAGTGGATTCAAGGCGGAGCGCCCCGACCAGGCGCCGCACCGCCACAGGACAACGACCACGAGGACGACCATGCAGCGCTTCACCATCTCGATCGACGACGAACTCGCCCGCCATTTCGACCGCCTCATCATGGGACGGGGCTACGCCAACCGTTCGGAGGCCTTCCGGGACATCGTGCGCGACATCCTCAAGCGCGAAGTGGAGAAGGTCAACCCCCTCATGCGCGCCGTGGGCGTGATCAGCTACGTCTTCAACCACCACGAGCGCCAGCTCTCGAGCCGTCTCGCCGACCACCAGCACGAACACACCTCGATCATCGTCTCGACGATGCACGTGCACCTCAACCACGACGACTGCGTGGAGACGGTGGTCGTGCGCGGCACCATCAAGGACATCCAGTCCGTCGCAGAGCAGATCATCACGGCCCCCGGCGTGCGCCACGGACAGCTCAACGTGATCCCGGCAGACGAGGACGACGAGGACCCGGGGCATCCCCACGAACACTTCCACGGGCACGACCACGAACATCCCCACGCCGAGGAGGAGGAACCCGACGAGGAGCCCTTCCTCGACGCATCACGCGCCCCCGAGGACGACGGACGCTGGCACCTGAGGGTGCCCGCCCATGAACGCCTGAGAAAGAAGCGCTGAGCACTCCCTGAACACGCCTGAAACGGCCCCGCGTACTCCATCGCCGGGGCCGTACGCATTCCCGGAGCCCCGTCCCGTGTCCCGTCCTTTGTCCTCCCTCAACCGAACCCTGAAAAAGTCGCGGTGGATGCAACAAATCGTGAACAGGCACCGTCGGGAACGTAGACAATGTATACAATCAGCTCATCGGAACCTAGTATTAACCCCGATTCCATGATCAAAATTGAAAAGACGCTCTGCTTCCGCCTGATGAAGGTGCGCCGCCACGTCGTCGAGGAGACCAAGGCGGAGTTCACCGCCCAGGACTTCACGTTCGACAACTACGTGCTCCTCGTCGTCGTGGGCGACCACGACGGGCTCTCGCAGTCGAACCTCACGAGACGCCTCGGCAAGGACAAGACCGTCGTGGCGCGCCTCCTGGACAAGTTCGAGGGGATGGGCCTCATTGAACGCCGTCCCGCCGGGGACCGCCGCACCAAGGCGCTCCACCTCACGGAGAAGGGACGCCTCGTCGTCGCCTCCCAGCAGCGCTGCGTGCTCGAAGGCGAGAAGCGGGTCACCTCGGTCCTCACGCCCGAAGAGCGCGCCACACTCGTCTCCCTTCTCGACAAGGTCCTCCGGGGCCGCGCCGACCCCGACGACGGGAATGACGACGCACGAATGAACGACACGAACGACACCCAAGACACCAAGGCATCCGGAACGAAGAAGTGATGAAGAAAGAGAAGATGTCCCCCCACCACAGGAAGATCCTGCTCACCGTGATGCTCGCGAGCTTCCTGACGCCCTTCAACGGCTCGGCGATGAACATGAGCCTGCCGGACCTCCAGAACGAGTTCCAGGTGGCCACCTCGAGCCTGAGCTGGGTCATATCGCTCTTTTTGATGACCTGCGCGGTGTTCCTGCTCCCTGCGGGCCAGCTCTCCAACAGCCTCGGCAAGCGCCGGCTCTTCCTCTGGGGGACCGCGCTCTTCACGCTCTCCTCGATCCTCACGCAGTTCGCCTCCACCTTCACGATGCTCCTCGTCTTCCGGACCGTCCAGGGCGTCGCTTCGGCGATCCTCTTCACGACGAGCATGTCGATCGTGGCCCTGGCGTTCCCGCCGCGGGAGCGCGGCCGCGCCTTCGGCCTCGTCGTCTCGGTCGTGTACGCGGGCCTCGCCCTGGGTCCCGTGATCGGGGGCTTCCTCAACTACCAGTTCGGCTGGCGCTCGATCTTCTGGTTCACCGCCGCGGTGGGCCTGGCGAGCTGGCTGATGACCGTGTTCGTGATGAAGGAGGAGTGGGTGAGCGATCCCGACTCCCGTCTCGACGTCACTGGGGCGCTCCTCTGCGGGCTCTCGCTCGTGCTCGTCATGCTCGGCCTCTCGGAGATCAACCGCTTCGAGCCGGCCAAGTGGATCCTCCTTGCGGGCGTCGTCACGACCGCCGTCTTCGTCGTCAACCAGTACGGCAAGGAAAAGCCCCTGCTCCCGGTGCGCATCTTCATGGAGAACCGCACCTTCACGCTCTCGAACCTCGCGGCGATGCTCAACTACGCGGCCACCTTCGCGGTGGGCTTCCTGATGAGCCTCTACTTCCAGAAGGTCGACGGAATGAACTCCCAGGAGGCGGGCCTCTTCATGCTCGTCACCACCGTGATCATGACCTTCCTCTCGCCCGCCATGGGCGCACTCTCGGACCGCGTGAGCCCGCGCATCCTCGCCTCCTCCGGAATGGCCCTGATCGCCGTGGCGCTCTTCGCGATGATCCACGGGATCGAAACCGACTCGCGCGTGCAGATCGTCTTCTGCCTGGCGCTCCTCGGCGTGGGCTTCGCGCTCTTCTCGGCCCCGAACAACAACTCCGTGATGAGCTCCGTGCCCAAGCACTACGTGAGCCTCGCCTCCTCGGTGATCAACCTCGTGCGCCTGATCGGGCAGGTCCTCTCGATGGCCGTCGTCGCCTACATCCTCTCGCGCCACGTCCCGGAGGCGGTCTCCGAAACGCACACCCTCACCACCAACATCGAGATCGCCCTGGCGGCCTTCGGCGTGATCTGCCTCGTGGGCGTCGTGCCCTCCTACGTCCGCGGGAACGTTCGTCATGCCCACGATGCGCCCGCATCTGATGCGGCGCAGAGAAAGGAAGCCTGATTCACGACTGAATACGGACCGCCCCGGCAGCCGTCCGCACGCGTTTTTCCTCAAGGGGATCCGACCACGTGTCCGGGTCCCCTTCTTCTATTGCGTGTGAACGAACGGACAGCACGGAAAAGACATCCGGCTCCCCGGCGCCTCCCCTCCCCTTGAAAACAGCCGATGCGGGGATTTCCCGTTTCATGGACTCAAAAACAACAACGTCTTGGTGTTACTCCTTAGGATGGACACCTCAAACCCATTGATATTTCATGGGTTTCACTCACTTTGACGGCCGGAGGCCTTACCAGGGCGCCCCGTTCGGCCCATGATGGAGTCATGACACCTTGAAAAGGAGGGCTCCCTCATGGCATTCAACAACATGTTCTTCTACCTGTTCCTGTGCCTCTTGTTCTTCGGCATCGGGGACTTCCTCGGGACGCTCACGAAGGCGAAGCTCTCGGCCGTCTTCGTGAGTCTCTTCCTGTTCCTCGTGGGCTTCATGACCGGCTGGATCCCGGCAGACATCGTCAAGCAGGCGGGGCTCCAGGAGATCGGCAAGTGGGCCGTCCTCTTCATCGTCTTCTCGATGGGCACGACCATCAACTTCAAGCAGCTCCTCGCCGAGTGGCGCACCGTCACGACGGCGCTCCTCGCCATGGCCACGGTGATCGTCGCGGGCTTCGTGATGGTCCCCCTGATCGGCTATGAGGAGACCCTCGTCTCGATCCCGATCGTCAACGGCGGCATCGTCGCCACCCAGATCATGACCTCGGCGGCCATGGAGCACAACTACACGCTCGCGGCGGCCCTCGGCACGATCGTCTACGCGATCCAGAAGTTCCTCGGCACCCCCGTGGCCTCCTACTACGGCCTCAAGGAGGCGCGCCGCATCCTCGATGAGCGCCACCTCTACGAGGACACCCTCAAGGCGGCCGCAATCGAGCCCGCCCTCGAGGAGCCCACGTTCTTCGAAAAGAACAAGAAGTTCTACGGCGCCTTCACGAGCCTCGCGATCACCGCGTTCTTCGCGTGGGTCTCGTTCGTGATCGGCAAGTGGACGGGCGTCTCCGGGACGATCTGGGCGCTCATCCTCGGCGCCGTCGTCTCCTGCACGGGCATGGTCCCCACGAACATCCTCAAGCACGCCAACAGCTCCGGAATCTTCAACGTGGCGGTCTTCGCCGCAATCATCCCCTCGCTCGCGCGCATCCGCTTCGAGGACCTCTTCACGCTCGGCTACATGATCGTGATCATGTTCGTGATCGTCTTCATCGCCCTCTACCTGATGTTCCACGTCCTGCCGGGCTGGCGCATCCTCGGTTCGAAGAACCTCGCCATGGGCGTGTCGGTCTCGCAGCTCCTCGGCTTCCCCGCCACCTACCTCGTCGTCAACGAGGTCGCGCAGGCCGTCGCCACCAATGAGGAGGAGAAGCGCCTGATCACCGACCGCCTGATGCCCAAGTACCTCGTGGGCGGCTTCGCCACCGTCACGAGCTTCTCGGTGATCATCGCCGGCATCTTCGAAACGTTCATCCACTGATAAAGGAACACCAACATGCTCGACTTCGACGCTCAAGACTATCCCTACGCCAGCAAACGCCACGTCGTCTACGCCAAGAACGGCATGTGCTGTTCGGGCAACCCCTCGACGAGCGCGGCCGGCCTTAGGACGCTCCTCGCGGGCGGCAACGCCGTGGACGCCATCATCGCCATGGCGGCCTCGCTCCCCGTCGTGGAGCCCACCGGCAACGGCCTCGGCGCGGACTGCTTCGCCATCATCTGGCACGACGGAAAGATGTACGGGATCAACGGCACGGGCCCGGCTCCGGCGCTCGCCTCCGTGGCGGCCCTCAAGGCCCGCGGCCACGAGAAGATCCCCTCCTACGGCGTGGAGCCCGTGGACGTGCCGGGCGCCGTGGGCGGCTGGATGGCCATGCACGAACGCTTCGGACGACTCCCCGTGGAAAAGGTCTTCGAACCGGCCATCGGCTATGCGAGGAACGGCTATCCCGTCTCCCCGAACGTCTCCCGCCTCTGGGAGGAGGCCTGGGAAATCTATTCCAAGTACCGAGGCCGCCCCGAGTTCGACGGCTGGTTCGACACGTTCGCGCCCGATGACCGGTGGCTCCGTCCCGGCGAGGTGTTCAAGTCGGAAGTGCTCGCCCGCACCCTCGAGGAGATCGCCGCGACGAAGGGCGAGAGCTTCTACCGCGGACGCCTCGCCGACGAGATCGACGCCTTCTTCAGGAAGCACGACGGGTTCCTCCGAAAGAGCGACCTCGCCGCCTACCATCCCGAATGGGTCGATCCGATCTCCGTGAACTACCACGGCTACGACGTCTGGGAGCTCCCGCCCAACGGCCACGGCATCACCGTGCTGATGGCGCTCCAGATCCTGCGCGAGCTCCCCATGAAGAGCCGCGAGGACGTCGACACGATGCACATGCAGATCGAGGCGATGAAGCTCGCCATGGTCGACACGGCCGAATACGTCGCCGAACCCTCCGCCATGCGCGTGAGCGTCGACGAACTCCTCAACGAAGACTATGCGGCGAGCCGCCGTGCGCTCATCGGCCGCGAGGCGATCCTCCCCGAGGCGGGCGACCCCCGCTACCACTCGACCGTGTACTTCTGCGCGGCCGACGGCGAGGGGAACATGGTCTCCATGATCCAGAGCAACTTCCGCGGCTTCGGCTCGGGCATCGTCGTCCCCGGGACCGCGATCTCGATGAACGACCGCGCCGAGAACTTCCGCTTCGACGAGAACCACGCCAACGCCCTCGAGGGCGGCAAGCGTCCCTACCACACGATCATCCCGGCGTTCCTCACCAAGGACGGGCGCCCCGTGGGCCCCTTCGGGATCATGGGCGGGTTCATGCAGCCCCAGGCCCACGTCCAGTTCGTCCAGAACCTGATCGACTTCCACCTCAATCCCCAGCAGGCGCTCGACGCCCCGCGCTGGCAGTGGGTGGGCGGCCGGAAAGTCGAGGTGGAGCAGGACACCCCCAACCACATCGTGCGCCTCCTGCAGCGCCGCGGCCACGACGTCGTCGTGCAGCCAGACCCCTACCACATGGGACGCGGCCAGGCGATCCTGCGCGACGAAAAGGGCGTGCTCTGCGGGGCGACGGAAAAGCGCACCGACGGCCAGATCATGTGCTGGTGAGCCCCCTTCCAACCCACACCGGGATCCCGCTTTCAGAAGCGGGTCCCCGGAATCGAGTAGAGGGGAGCACTCTCGGTGCTCCTCCCCTCTCACACC
>CAJMRV010000026.1 GCA_905215795.1 uncultured bacterium
GAGTTCGTGTTGCTCACGAGCCGGTAGCCGAGACGATTGAGGTACTCGGAGATCTCGGGGTCCCTGAGGTAGTCGGGATCGCGTTTGATCTCCCTCATGATCTCGAGCCCCAGGTCGTATTCGTCCTGCGGGGAGAGTTCGCTGCCTGCGACGGTGCCGAGGTTGGGCAGGTTCAGGTCGAGCGGGGTCGGCGCCGGGGCCGGGCCGGCCACGGCCGCCTGCATCAGGCCGAAGGCCGCGGCGAAGGCGGCCGCGGCGGCGGTGCGGATTGTCTCACGGGAGGGTTTCATCAGCCGTTTCCTCATCGAGGTTCGTTCTGGGTATCATACTCAGGAACACTTTAGAGCAATTCGTGCTCTCGGAACCTTAAGGGGAAAGAAACAAATGAGCGAACTCACCCATTTCAACGCCTCGGGCGAAGCACACATGGTCGACGTGGGCGCCAAGTCCGACACGCACCGCATCGCCGTCGCCTCGGGCCGCATCCGCATGGCCCCGGCCACGCTCGCACGCATCATGGAGGGCACCTCCAAGAAGGGCGACGTCATCGGGATCGCCCGGATCGCCGCGATCATGGGGAGCAAGCGCACCGCCGACCTCGTGCCGCTCTGCCATCCGATCGGCCTGACGCACGTCAACGTCGACTTCGAGATCGAAGAGGAGACGAGCTCCGTGCTCTGCCGCGCCACGACCGAGTGCCGCGGTCAGACGGGCGTCGAGATGGAGGCCCTGACCGCCGTCCAGGTCGGTCTGCTCACGATCTACGACATGTGCAAGGCGGTCGACCGCGGCATGGAGATGACCGACATCCACCTCGAGGAGAAGCGCGGCGGCAAGTCGGGCGTCTGGACGAGGAAGGAGGCCTGAGCCCCTTCAAGCCTCCCCTTCCGGGGAGGATCAACGAAAAAACGCGTTCCGGTTGGAACGCGTTTTTTTCATGCCTTCAACGGGAGGACCCGTCCGATCAGAGGTCGGGGAGAAGGCCGAGGCACTTGGCTTCGTAGACCGCTTCGCCGCGGGAGTGGACCTGGAGCTTGCGGTAGATCTTCTTGATGTGGGCCGTCACGGTGTGCGGGGAGATCGAGAGGATCGAGCCGATGTCGGCGAAGGGGATGCCCTTGGCGAGGAGCTGCAGGATCTCGCTTTCGCGGTTCGAGAGGCGCTGCGTGTCCGAGCGCAGGGCCTGGACGGCCGGGCGGCCGCGGGAGTACAGGGTGCGGATCACGAAGCGGGCCACGATCGGGGAGACCGGGGAGCCGCCGCCGTGGATCAGGCGCACGCAGTTGGGGAGGTCTTCGTTGGCGGAGCGCAGGACGTAGCCCGTGACGCCCGCCTGGACGGCGCGGATGACGTGGCCTTCGTCGCACACTTCGGTGAAGCAGAGCACGTTGAGGTTCGGGCAGCGCGAAAGGATCGTCGGAATGAGCGGCATCACGTCCTTCTTCTCGAGGGAGACGTCGGTGACGAGCACGTCGACCTCCTTGCGGAAGAGGATGTTTTCAAGTTCCGAGGCGCTTGTGGCGGCTCCCACCACCGTGATGTCCTGTTGGGCGTTGAGCTGATGGCTCATGCGATGGGCTTCGCTGAGGCTTTCCGCTGCAATGGCGACACGAATTAAGGGCTTTCGAACTTGATTGAGATTCATGGGGCGTATCCAGATTTGTTGTTTAACGAACGCCGATGCGTTGTTGTTTCTTTTCGAGGGAGGGCGCAATTATGCGTCAACCACCTCCCCCCGTAAAAAGGTTATACCGTGTTTGAGGGATTATAGTCCGATGGCCGCGTCCTGTCAGCGGCTCCACCGGACCGGAGGGATTCCGGAAATGGAAAACGGCCCGTTCTCATTGGAACGGGCCGGTTGAAACGGCCTCGGCCGGAGGCGTCCCGGGCTGGAGGGGCCCCTTTTTTCAAAGGGGGACCCGTCTGCTGGTCGTCAGGCCTGGCGGATGATCAGGAGCGGCACGTTGCCCTGGGCGGCGATGCGCGTGGCGGTCGAGCCGAGGAAGGCGGCCTTGAAGCGGCCGTAGCCGTGCGAACCCATGATGATGAGGTCGAGCTTCTTCTTCTTGGCGTAGGCGGCGATCTCGTCGCCGGCGTTGCCCACCAGGCAGATCTCCTTGGGCTTGATGGCGGCCTTCGCGAAGAGCGGACGCAGCGGGTCGAGCGCGTCGTTGAACTCCTCCTTCTGGAGTTCGAGGACTTCCTCCTCGGAGAGCGCGGGAAGCGCCATGCCGGCCATGTCGGGCATCACGGCGCCGGCGTAGTCGCTCACGACGTTGATCACGGAGAACTGGGCGCCGGTGCCGAAGAGCGAGACGTGCTTGAGCATGTACTTGACCGCGGCGCGGCCGTACTTGGAGCCGTCCACGGCGACGCCGACCTTCATGGCGTCGGACTTCGGGGTGGTGTTGTCGCGGAGCACCAGCACGGGGCGCTTGGACTTGGCGAGCACGCCGTTGGAGACGGAGCCGAAGAAGAGGCCCTTCAGGGTGTTCTGGCCGCGGGAGCCCATGATGATGAGGTCGGCGTTGATGCGGTCGGCCTCCGCGGTGATCTCGTCGGAGGGATCACCGACGAGGAACACCTCCTCGGCCTTGAAGCCCACCTGGGCGAGCTTCTCCCTCATGGGCTGGAAGATCTTCTCGGCCTCGTCCTCGTAGTAGCGCGAGAGGGAGTCCTGGCCGACGAGTCGGCACGCCCGCGTGGGCAGCGGGAGCTGGACGTTGAGGATTTCAATTTTCGGATTGCTGCCGAGCAGCGTCGTGCGGCTCGCAATAAAATCAATCGCGTGACTGCTGATTTCATTGCCGTCGACGGGTACGAGAATGCGCATGGTTCCTCCGGTGTTCTCACGTTGGTTCGTCATGCAGCCGGAGTTGGATTCCGGCGCGGCCGCCGTGCTTATCTCCGGGGGCCGCTTCCTCATGGTCCGGAAACCGGCTGCCTTTCCTTCATTTTAACGGCGTTCGGGCGGCAATGACCCGTTTTCAGCGTTTATCCTCATTGAACACAATCACGAAAGGAGAAGAATCGATGGCTTCCACAACGGATTCCCGACGTTTCGGCGGCGTTGGCCGCCTCTACGGCGAGGACGGCGCCGCCGTGCTTTCACGCTCGCACGTCGTCGTGGTCGGCGTGGGCGGCGTCGGGAGCTGGGCCGTGGAGGCCCTCGCCAGGACGGGCGTGGGCCGGCTCACGCTCATCGACGGCGACACGGTGGCCGTTTCCAACACCAACCGCCAGCTCCACGCGCTTGACGGCAACTATGGCAAGCGCAAGGTCGACGCCATGAAGGAGCGCATCGCGCTCATCAATCCCGAGTGCCGGGTGGAGGTGTCGGGCGAGTTCGTCACCTCGGAGAACGTCGACGAACTGGTGCCCGCCGATGCGGACGTGGTGATCGACTGCATCGACGACATCCGCGGGAAGACGGCGCTCGTGGCGGCGATGGTCCGCCGCGGCACGATGATCCTCGTCTCGGGCGGGGCCGCCGCCCGCACGGATCCGGGCCGACTTGAAACCGCGGACCTCGCGCTCGTTCGCGGGGACCCGCTTCTGGCGAAGATCCGCACGAACCTCAGGAAGGAGCACGGCTTCCCGAGGGGCGACAAGTCGGGGCGCTCGCGCCGCTTCGGCGTCACCGCGGTCTTCTCCGAGCAGCCCCTGCGCCAGCCCGGCGCGGACAGCCTCAAGGCGGTGGGCGCGGACCCCGCCGCCCGGATCGGCTTCGGCTCCGGAATCGTGGTCACCGCCTCGTGCGGCCTGCGGCTGGCCGCCCTCGCGATAAACTCCCTGGTTTCCCAAAACGCCTCCGAGGACGTAAAATGAAATCAAGGGCTCGTCTATTCGAACGAGCGGATCGGTGCAATAAAAAAGGATAGAAAAGAAATGTACAAGCGTATTTTGGTGCCCACGGACGGCTCAGAGATGTCCGTCAAGGCCGTGGAAGGCGCGGTGAACTTCGCCAAGCCCCTCGGCGCCACGCTCGTCCTCGTCACCGTGATGGAGCCGTATTCCTATACGAACCTCTCGGAGTACCGCCCCGAATCGATCGAGCAGTACGACGAGCGCGTCCAGAGCGAGGCCCAGGAGCGTCTCGACGCCGCCAAGGAGATCTGCGACAAGGCCGGCGTGGTCGCCACGACCGTGATGGTCAAGAGCTTCTCCCCGGGCGAGGCGATCATCGACCAGTCCAAGCGTCATGACTGCGACATCGTCTTCATGGCGAGCCACGGCCGCCAGGGCCTGGCCGCGGTGCTGCTCGGCTCCGAGACCCAGAAGGTCCTCACCAACTCTCACATCCCCGTGATGGTCTACCGCTGATCACCCGACGGGGCATGGCGGGCCCGCCGGGGCGCCTCACAGGCCCCGGCGTTTGTTTGCTATGATGTGGGGCGCGTTTCCCGAAAGGGGTGCGCCCCTTTTCATTTGAACCAAACACCGGTTCCCCGGCGCCCGAGCGGATTCCGAACGGGAGGGCGGATCGTCGGAACCCCAGGAGAAAGACATGGCTGAAGACAAAGGACTCGACGGCATGAAGGCCGACATGGACGCCGCCAACCTCTACACCGAAGAGATCATCACGGACCGAAAGGTCGGCACGATCCGCGTCCTCACCCCCGTGACCACCGAAGGCCGCCGCGATGCGGAACGCCCGATGGTCTTCGTCGGCGAAGCCCAGATCATGACCCAGATGGGGCCGCTCCCGATCAACTTCGAGATCGAGGCCGAGACCGTCGCTGAGGCCGTCGCCAAGTACGGCGAGGCCGCCAAGCAGGGCGTGCGCGACACCATTGAACGCATCCGCCGCGCCCAGGAAGAGGCCAGCAAGCAGATCGTCACCCCGGGCATGCCCGGCTTCCAGGCTCCCCCGGCCGCCAACGGCGGCGGCATCGTGATGCCCTGATTGAAGACGGATTGATCCGCGACGAGGCGCCGGCCACCCGATTGGGAGCCGGCGCTTGTTTTTTCCGCCCGGGAATCGAGAACGCCCGAAAGTCCCTTCTCCCGCGAGAGAAAACCCGCCGTCTCGAGTACAATCTCGGCAGACGGAAAAACCCTTTTCCCCGGACGCCGCGCATCAGGCGCGACGGACCTCCCCGAGGTTCCCGTTCGGAATCCGATTCGTTCATTCACCCCCGCGGCGCTCCCCCCACGGACGCGGCTGCGGACAGACAAAGAGTGACACCAACAGCACAATGGCACAGTACGTATTCACAATGAACCGCGTGGGCAAGATCGTCCCGCCGAAGCGTCAGATCCTCCGCGACATCTCCCTCTCCTTCTTCCCGGGCGCCAAGATCGGCGTGCTCGGCCTGAACGGCGCGGGCAAGTCGACGCTCCTCAAGATCATGGCCGGCATCGACACCGAGATCGAGGGCGAAGCCATCCCGATGAAGGGCATCAAGATCGGCTACCTGCCCCAGGAACCGCAGCTCAACCCCGAACAGACGGTCCGCGAGGCCGTTGAAGAGGGCATGGGCGAGGTGATGCAGGCCCAGGCCAAGCTCGACGAGGTCTACGCCGCCTACGCCGAACCCGACGCCGACTTCGACGCGCTCGCCGCTGAACAGGCCCGCCTCGAGGCGATCATCGCCTCGGCCGGCACCAACGCCGAGACGCAGATGGAGATCGCCGCGGACGCCCTGCGCCTGCCGCCCTGGGACGCCAAGATCGCTCACCTCTCCGGTGGTGAGAAGCGCCGCGTGGCCCTCTGCCGCCTGCTCCTCTCGCGTCCGGACATGCTGCTCCTCGACGAACCGACCAACCACCTGGACGCCGAGTCCGTGGAATGGCTCGAGCAGTTCCTGCACCGCTTCCCGGGCACCGTCGTGGCCGTCACCCATGACCGCTACTTCCTCGACAACGCCGCCGAATGGATCCTCGAACTGGACCGCGGCGAAGGCATCCCATGGAAGGGCAACTACTCCTCCTGGCTCGAACAGAAGGAGAAGCGCCTTGAAGTCGAAAAGCGTCAGGAAGACGCCCGCATGAAGGCGATCAAGCACGAGCTCGAATGGGTCCGTCAGAACCCCAAGGGCCGCCAGGCCAAGTCCAAGGCCCGTCTGGCCCGCTTCAACGAGCTCGCCAGCGTCGAGTACCAGCAGCGCAACGAAACCAACGAGATCTTCATCCCGGTGGCCGACCGCCTGGGCGACAACGTGATCGAGTTCGACCACGTCTCCAAGGGCTTCGGCGACCGTCTCCTGATCGACGACCTCTCCTTCCGCATTCCGCCGGGAGCCATCGTCGGCGTGATCGGTGCGAACGGCGCCGGCAAGTCCACGCTCTTCAAGATGATCGAGGGGATCGAGAAGCCCGACTCGGGCGAGATCAAGATCGGCCAGACCGTGAAGATCGCCGCCGTCAACCAGACCCGCGAGGGCCTGCCCGACGACAAGACCGCCTTCGAGGCGATCAGCGACGGCCTCGACATCATCCAGGTCGGCAAGTTCGAGATGTCCTCGCGCGCCTACCTCGGCCGCTTCAACTTCAAGGGCGCCGACCAGCAGAAGCGCGTGGGCGACCTCTCGGGCGGCGAACGCGGCCGTCTGCACCTCGCGAAGACGCTCCTCGTGGGCGGCAACGTGCTGCTCCTCGACGAACCGTCCAACGACCTCGACGTCGAGACGCTGCGCGCCCTCGAAGAGGCCCTGCTTGAGTTCCCGGGCTGCGCCATGGTCACCAGCCATGACCGCTGGTTCCTCGACCGCATCGCCACGCACATCCTCGCTTTCGAGGGTGATTCCCGCGTGGTCTTCTTCGACGGCAACTACAATGAGTACGAGGCCGACAAGCGCCGCCGACTCGGCGAAGAGGCCTGCCGTCCGAAGCGCCTGCGCTTCAAGCCACTCAAGCACTAAGCCTCCGCACGGCGGAGAGCTCCGGCGCGGCCCCTGGTGAGAAAGGGGCCCGTGCCGCCGAACAACGAGGCGCGCGGGCGCAACATCCGCGCGCCTTTCTTTTTTTTCCACACCCCGATTTCCCCCGACGTCCCGGACCCCATGACCCGACAGACCGCCTCCATGACAAGACGCTCCCACCTCGCCTTCGGCTCGCCCGGAGCGCTTTCCCATGCGCTCTCCTGGAAGGGGGACGCCGACCTCGTCGTGGCCGGGATCGATCCCGACAAGGCCGTTGAACTGCTGACGGCCGACGGATGGCGCTCGACCTCCCTTTCGGGCTTCGTCGAGCCCGAAGGTTTCGAGCGCTTCACGAAGGACGGCCGCCATGCCGACCTCCTGCGGCTTCCCGACAGGGAGGCCCTGAAGGTGCTCGAGGGGACCTTCACCGACATCGTTCCCGAACGTCTTCAGGCGGCGAACACCCTGCGCCGTTTCGCGGCGCCGGGCGCGCGCGTCCATGCCGTGAACGGTGTTGAGAACGGCGCGAACGCGCCCGTTCCACCCTTTCTGGTTCCCGATGGGGAGGTTTTCCGATACCGCGGCGACGAGGTGGAAGCCGATGTCCACGCCCCGGACGATGACCGCGTGGTCGTCGTCGGTGCGGGCCTGGCCGGGGCGCTCTGTGCTGAGGCCCTTCATGAGTGTGGGTTCCGCGTGACGATCGTCGACGCGTCCGCCACGCCGGGCGCGGGGGCGAGCGCGCTTTACGCCGGGCTCGTCCATCCGCACTGGCAGAAGAACGACTCGCCGCTCTTCACGCTCACCCGCATGGGCTACGACGTGATGCTCGGTCTGCTGGAGCGTTTTCCCGAGTGCATTGAAAGGCGCGGCGTCCTCGACATCGCGCCGGACGACGAAACCTACGCGGAATGGACTGAAGCGGTGGCCGGAGGACGGCCTCATGCCTTCCCGAGCGGGTACCTGCGTCTTGTCGGGCGCGAGGAGGCCTCAATGCTCTCGGGCTACGCGCTCAAGCGAGGCGGATGGTACTTCGGGGGATCGGGCCTCGTCTTCTGCTCACGGCTCGTGCGCTCGCTCGTCGAGAGCTCGCGCGCCGCGGTCCACGTGATGACTGAAGTCTGGCTTGAACGAAAGGATGGTCTCTGGCGCGCCCTCGATACGAACGGCACGTGCGTCGCCGAGGCGCCCCGCGCGGTCGTCTGCGCCGCCTTCGGCACGGCGGGCGTGCTCGGGCTCGAGCCCGGGGACCTGGGACTCTCCGTGCTCCACGGACGGATCAGCCTCCTGCCGGAGGGCTCGCTTGAAGGGGACGTGCCGACGACGGGACGCGGCTACCTGATGCGCTCGGAGGGGTTCGACGCCGTGGGCGCCACCTACGAGCCTGAAGGGGAACGAATGACGCCTGAAGAGGCGCACGAGCACAACCTGGGCGTCTTCCCGGCACTCTTCGGGGAGGAGAGGCGGATCGTCTGCGGGGGATTTTATGAGGGCGGGCGTGCCGTCGCGAAGGACCGCATGCCGTTGCTGGGACGGGGCTTCCTGAAGGAAACCCTCTCGGGACTGGAATTCAGGGGGCGTCCGGAGATGAAGGACATACCCCGCGAGGCGGGCCTGGTGGTCTGCGCGGGATTCGGATCGCGCGGGCTCACCTGGGGCGCCGCACTGGCCGAAGCGGCCGCGGACATGGCCGCGGGCCGTCCGGCCAGGCTCACCAGGTCGATGGCGAAGTCGCTCGACCCGGCGAGGTTCCTCTACGGGCGCTGAGGCGCCGCAGGGGATTCAGAAGGCGGTGCTCACTTGGCGCCGCAGCACTTCTTGTACTTCTTGCCGCTGCCGCACGGGCAGGGATCGTTGCGGCCGACCTTCGGGGATTCGTGGGCGACCGGGACGTTCGGGCTCAGGGCCTTCTTGAGGCCGTAGACGCCGCGGACGAGCTCCTGCATGGCTTCGATGAAGTCCTTGAGGGGCTTGTGCAGGCCGGCGAAGTGTTCGACGAGGGCCTTCACCTCTTCGCGGTCCTTCTCCTCGAAGTCCTCGGGATCGAGGTGGCGGAGCACCGGGGCGAGCAGTTCGTCGTCGACGTCCTCGCCTTCACCGTACTGGGAGAGGCCCAGGTAGAAGCCCGTGGCCCAGAGCGCCAGCGCGGGGATGCCCTCGGCGTTGAGCAGGGGCTCCTCCTTGTCGTTGACGAACGGGAAGATGATCGGTTCGAAGCCGTGGCCGGCCTTGAGGGCCACGTCGATCTGTTCGAAACGTTCCTCAAGGAGGGGGAAGACCTCCTTTTCCTTGTCGCCCGGGACGAATTCCGGGTCGAGCGAGAACGCGGCTGCGAAGAGCTTCTCGTTCTTTTCGGTGCCGGGCATGATGGCCGCGGCGGTGAGGAAGCCGTCGGCGCAGCTCGCGTCCATGACGTCGTCGCCGGGGAACGCTTCGAGGGCGTCGCGGAGACGGTCGGAGATGTCTTCGCGGGAGGTGTTCTGGGAGTTCATGTTCTCTTGGATCCTGAAAGATTCGGATACGAAAAAAAGGGGTCTATATCATAGCAAAGCGGGGCCTCCGGGGCGCGCGGAGGCGAACTTCCGTGTCATTTCTGCGACAATGTCCCGTACCCTCAACCAAAAACAACGAATTACGGACTTCCTACATGTCGATCATCGAGACGCTCCAAGCCATCGTCATGGGCCTTGTGGAAGGCCTGACCGAATTCCTCCCCGTGAGCTCCACGGGTCACCTCATCATCGCCTCCAACGTCGTCGGCATGCCCCAGGGCCCCGCCACCGACACCTTCATCGTGGCGATCCAGGCGGGCGCCATCCTGGCCGTCTGCTGGTACTACCGCCGGCGCATCATCGACGTTTGCCTCGGACTCTTCAAAAAGGGACCCGAGCAGAACCTCGCCGTCAACACGGTGGCCGCCTTCCTGCCGGCCGCCTTCTTCGGCGCGCTCCTCGCGGGCTACCTCAAGACCTACCTCTTCAACCCCCTCACGGTCGCGCTCGCGCTGATTGTGGGCGGCTTCATCATCCTCTGGGTGGAACGCCGCGCCGCGGCGCATCCCGAGACGGCCCGCGTGCCGACGATGGACGACCTCACGCTCAGGGACGCCGTCGGCGTGGGCTTCTGCCAGTGCCTGGCCATGATCCCCGGCACGAGCCGTTCGGGCGCCACCATCATCGGCGGCATGCTCCTCGGCCTGTCGCGCCGCGCGGCGACTGAATTCTCCTTCTTCCTCGCCATTCCGACGATCTTCGGAGCCACCGTCTGGGACCTCTGGAACTCGGGGAGCGACCTCCTCGCGATCCAGCCCATGATGTTCACCGTGGGCCTGGTGGTCTCCTTCTTCTCGGCGCTCGTCGTCGTGCACTGGCTGATCCGCTTCGTCGCGAGGAACAGTTTCACGGGCTTCGGCTGGTACCGGATCTTCTTCGGACTCCTGATCCTCGGGCTCTCCTACGGCGGCTATCTTCCGGGATTCTGACCGATGACAAACGAACGCATCCTCCTCTGGGGCCCCGCCGAACGGGTCCTCACCGCGCCCGTCGAGGCGCCGCTCCGGGTGACCGCCCGACGCGCGCTTCCCAACGGCGCCATGCTTTTTGAGCTTTCCGCAGAGGACCCCGCCGTGGGCTTCGCGCTCGCCGCGGGCGCCGCCATGGGCTCGGGACTCGACGCGGCGAGGCTCCCCGCGGACTTCCGCCTCTCCGACTACGGGCTGATGTGCTCGGACATGGACGGCACGCTGATCGACGACGAGGTCTTCGGACTGCTCACCGCCGAAATCGGCCGCACCGACGCCTACCGTTCCGTCATGCGGCTCGTGCCGATGCTCCCGCCCGCGGACGGCCTCAACGCGAGGGCCGCGCTCCTGAGGGGCATGCCGGGAGACAGACCCGCCGAACTCACGCCCCGCCTGAGGAAGCGTCCCGGCGTGGCGCGCTGGACGAACGCGCTTTCCCGTGCGGGCGTCCCCATGTACGTGGTGAGTTCGGGCATCGAATCCATGGCCCTTGCGCTCGCCCGCGAGCTCGGCATGGACGGGGCCGCCGCCAACCGGCTCGTCCTCGAGGACGGACTCGTCAAGGGCGTCTTCGAGGGACCGGTGGATCCCGCCGCGCTCATGTTCGGCGAGGCGAAGGCCTCCTGGCTTTCCGCGAAGGCCGCCTCGCTTGGCGGCGTGAAGACGATCGCCGTTGGCGACACCGGCAACGATGTGCCGATGCTCCGCCGGGCCGACCTCGCCGTGGCCGTGGGCGGCAATCCGAGGGCGGCCTCCGTCGCCCGCGTCCATCTCAATTCGGGACGCTACGACCTCTGGACGGACGTGCTCGAGACGATCGGTGCTGTTGAAACGGACTGACGCACGGACTTTCCTTTGCCACATACGAAAACGGCTCTGCACCCATGAAGGGACGGAGCCGTTGTTTTATTCAGCACCTTTGAGGGTGCTGATTATTTTTTCCGTGGACTTCTTTATTCACCCTTTCGGATGTAGACGAGGTCCCAGATGCCGTGGCCGAGGCGTTCGCCGCGCGCCTGGAACTTGGTGCGGGGGCGTTCGCAGAGCGGGTTGCCCATCACGGGGCTCCAGTTGCCCTTGCCGTGGAGGTTCTCGATGAGGGGCTCGCCTTCGAGCACCTCGAGCATCTGTTCGGCGTAGTTCTCCCAGTCGGTGGCGCAGTGGATGTAGCCGCCCGCCTTGAGCTTCTTGACGAGGTTGCCGATGAACGGCTGGGCGACGAGGCGGCGCTTGTGGTGGCGCGCCTTGCGCCAGGGGTCCGGGAAGTAGATGTGGATGCCGTCGAGCGAGCCGTCGGGGATCATGTCGCGGACGATCTCGACCGCGTCGTGGCGCACGACCTTGACGTTGGTGAGTTCCATCTCGTGGAGGCGCTTGGAGAGCGCGCCCACGCCGGCGGGGAACACCTCGCAGCCGATGAAGTCGACGTCGGGACGGCTCTGGGCGATCGCGGCGGTCGTCTCGCCCATGCCGCAGCCGATCTCGAGCACGACGGGGGCCTTGCGGCCGAAGGTCGCCTCGAAGTCGAGGAGCTCGGGGCGGTATTCAATCTGGTAGAGGGGCAGGATCTCCTCGAGGGCGCGACGCTGGGCCTGGGAGATGTGGCCGCGGCGCATCGCGAACGAGCGGATGTGCTGCTTCTTGAACTCTTCGATGGACTTGGGTTGATCGGGCGTCTCGGACATTTTTGAAAGCGGTTTGGGTATGGGTTTCGGAAAAGGCGGGAGTTTAACACGCCCGCCCGCGCGTCACATCTCGTTCTGGGGGACTTTGCTGAGCACCCAGAGCGCGAAGACGAGGACGGCGACGGCGGCGGCCGTCATCATCATGAACGTCGGGGTCATGTGCTCGATGTCCACGACGAAGAAGCGGGCCACGGCCACGATCGCCAGGGCGACCGGGGTGCGGATCGGAATCTCGCGCGTGCCCAGGCTTGCGCCCTTGATCATCGAGAGGATCTCGATGTAGAGGAACAGGAGCAGCAGGTCGCCCAGACTCGCCGCATAGCTCTCGATCATCTCGAGGATCGAGGAGCCGATGCCCACGAGCGTGGCGATGGCGATCGCGATCAGGGCGACGGCCTGCGCGTAGGTGAGGATGTCGTCGAACTTCTTCGCGGCCCCCGCCAGCGGCGAGGTGTCCGGGATGATGTCGGCGGACTCGGTACGGTCTTCAGGAGCTTGCATGATTCAGAGGCCTCCGGTTGAACGCGGGGAAGCGGTTACTTCCTGGAGATGCGGCGGACGAGGATGTCGCCTGCCGACTGGATGAGCTGGACGAGGATCACGAGCACGACGACCACGACCCAGGTGACTTCGGTGTTGAAGCGCTGGTAGCCGTAGCGCACGGCCAGGTCGCCCAGGCCGCCGCCGCCCACGGCGCCGGCCATGGCCGAGTAGCCGATCAGGCTGATCACGGAGATCGTGAGGCCGGCGAGGATGCCGGGCATCGCCTCGGGCACGAGGACCTTCGAGACGATCTGGTAGTTCGTGGCGCCCATGGACTGGGCCGCTTCGACGAGGCCGTGGTCGACCTCGCGCAGGCTCGTCTCGACGATTCGGGCGATGAACGGAGCCACCGAGATCGTGAGCGGGACGACCGCGGCCATGGTGCCGATGGTCGTGCCGACGACGAGGCGGGTGAAGTCCGTCAGGGCGAACAGGAGGATGATGAACGGCACGGAGCGCAGCGCGTTGACGACGACGCCGACGACGGAGTTCGTCTTGGGCATCGGAAGGAACGACTTCTTGTCCGTGACGTAGAGGAAGATCCCGAGCGGGATGCCGATCACGGAGCCAATCACGCCCGAGATGGCGATCATCTCGATCGTCTCCCAGAAGCTGGTGGCAAGAAGGGGCCAGAAATCACTGAACATCGTGGATCTCCTCGACGATCACGCCGCGTTCGCGCAGGAACGAGACGGCTTTGACATAACTTTCAAGGGGCGCTTCGATGAGCACCGTGAGCGAGCCGAGCGTGTGCCCGTGGACGTCGTCGACGGATCCGCGCAGGATGTTGAAGTCGACGTTGAAGCGGCGGGAGCACTCGCTGATCACCGGCGAGGTGACGTCCTCCTCGCTGTAGACGAGGCGGACCAGGCGGACGTAGTCCTCCTCCTCGTGCTCGGCCACCGCACGGCGGACACGCTCGAGGATCCCCTCGGGGAGGTCGCGGGCCATGACGTTGCCGATCAGGGCCTTGGTCGTCTCATGACGCGGACGCATGAAGATGTCCGTGACCGGACCCTCCTCGACCACCTTGCCGTGGTTCATGACGGCGACGCGGTCGCAGATCTGCTTGACCACCTGCATTTCGTGGGTGATCATCACGACCGTCAGGCCGAGCTTCTTGTTGATGTCCTTGAGGAGCGCGAGCGTGGCCGCGGTCGTCTCGGGGTCGAGCGCCGAGGTGGCCTCGTCCGAGAGGAGCACCTTGGGGTTGTTGGTCAGGGCGCGGGCGATGCCGACGCGCTGCTTCTGACCGCCCGAGAGCTGGGAGGGATACTTCCTGGCGTGTTCGGTGAGGCCGACGAGCTCGAGGAGCGGCTCGACCGTGCGCTTGATCTCGTCCTTCGGGGTGTTCGTGAGGACGAGCGGCAGGGCGACGTTGTCGTAGATCGTGCGGGAGCTGAGCAGGTTGAAGTGCTGGAAGATCATCCCGATCGAACGGCGCATCTCACGGAGCGCGGCCTCGTCGAGTTCGAGCATGTTCTTGCCGTCGACGATGACGCGGCCCTCCGAGGGGCGGTTGAGCAGGTTGATGCATCGCACGAGGGTCGACTTGCCCGCGCCCGAGCGGCCGATGATCCCGAAGATCTCTCCGGGCTTGATCGACAGGGATACGTCGTCGAGGGCCTTGAATTCGCGGCCTTCGGGCGTACGGTATAGCTGGGTGATGTGTTCGAGTTTGATCATGAGTTCGAATGCCGGACGATGAACGCTTGGCGTCGCTATGGAAAACTGAACCTAATAGTTTAGCGGGACGCGGCGGACGTCATCGGGTTTACGCGGACTTTCTTGTCCGACTAAGTAATCGGCCTTAGCCCCCGCGGGGCTTCGCGCGCACATGCGTGTGCGCGGGGGACGAAAAAAAATCCCATTGATCGCTCAATGGGATTTTTCAGGAATTCTGGTGGGAACGCAGGGATTCGAACCCTGGACCG
>CAJMRV010000027.1 GCA_905215795.1 uncultured bacterium
GGCCGAGCTTGTTCTCGAGGAACTTCCCCGGATGCATGACGTCCTGGTGGAGGTAGTCGAGGAGCGAGGGGACGCGGTCGAGACGGCGGTATAGCTCGAAGAGTCCCTCGCGCAGGATGCGGGCGGAGTTGAGGTTCACGCCGTCGAGCGAACGCAGGACGCGCTCGCGGGCGAGCCGGCTGAACTGGATCGTCGAGGAACCCGGCGTGAGCGGGGAGCCTCCGCGCACCCAGCGGCGCAGCTGCGACTTCTCGTAGCTCCTGTCTCCGGAAAGGGCGATCGGGATGAGGTAGTTGCTCTTGTAGTTGGAGATGAAGTCGACAACGCTCACGTAGGGCTTGCCCCCGCAGCGACGCAGACCTCGGCCGAGCTGCTGGGTGAAGACGACCGGACTCTCGGTGGGGCGCAGGAAGACGATCTGGTTGACGCGCCGGATGTCCACGCCTTCGTTGAAGACGTCCACGGTCATGATGTAGCGCAGTCCCTCGTCGCCGTCGCGCTCGAGCGCCTCGACCGCCTTGAGGCGATCCTCGGGCGAGTCACGGCCCGAAAGCATGATCGCGGGTTCGCCCGCCGCCGTGAAGGCCCTGGCGAGCCAGTCCGCCTCCTCGAGCGAGGAGCAGAAGACGAGCCCCCTGGGACGGGTCGACTTGGTCCTATAGCAGCGCACCCCCTCGAGGATGTGGCTCAGGCGCTGGGGTGAGGAGAGCCGGCCGAAGTCGCGCGCGGCATCCTCGTCGCCCTCGAACTCGATGTCGGTGAGGCCGTAGTAGTGGAAGTCGCAGAGCATCCCTTCCTCGAGCGCGTCGCTCAGGCGGATCTCATAGGCGACGTTGTGGTCGAAGCGTGCGAACACGTCGGCGTCGTCGCCGCGCTCCGGCGTGGCCGTGAGGCCGAGCAGGAAGCGGGGGCGGAAGTGGTTCGTGACGGCCTTGTAGGTCCCGGCCGTCGCGTGATGCGCCTCGTCGACAACGACCACGTCGAAATAGTCGGGCGGGAACGAGGCGAGGCGTCCCGAACGCGTGAGCGTCTGCACGGTCGCGAAGACGCCGGGCTCGCCGTCATAGCCTTCGGCGCCGCTCCCCACGAAGCACGCCGTCGGGAAGTCCTCTCCGAGCACGCGCGTGAAGGCCTCGCGGGCCTGCTCGAGGATCTCGCGGCGGTGCGCGACGAAGAGGAAGCGCTCCGCCCGAAGGGCCTTCACCCCGAAGGCGGCCGCGTAGGTCTTGCCCGTGCCCGTGGCGGCGATCAGGAGGGCCTTCTCCTCCCCCATGCGCTCGAGTTCGAGAAGACGCCCCACGAAGGCCTCCTGCATCGGATTGGGCGTCGGGACGACGCCCCGGGGGACCGGCTCGGGCGGGAGCTCCTCGATTTCAAGGGCCGTGACGCGGTGCTTCTCCCCGGCGTGATAGGCGTTGTAGCGGCGCTCGTACTCGTCGAGGCACCGGGCCAGAGGCTGAGTGCGCTCGTGGCTCCAGAGGTGTTCGAACTCCTCGATGACGCCGCGGACGAAGTCCGAATCGACGTCCGACTCGACGAAGGCGTTCCACTCGCGGTTGCTCGTGAGGGCGGCCTGGCTCATGTTGGCGCTGCCGATCATGATCGAGACGGCCTTGCCGTCGTCATCGCGCGAGAACATGTAGCCCTTGGAGTGGAAGCCCCCGGCGCGGCGCCCCAGGGTTGAGTACATCCTCACCTCGATGCCGTCGAGTTCGAGCAGGTGGCGCAGGGCCGCCGGCTGGGTCACATAGAGGTAGTCGCTCGTGAGGATACGCCCGGTGAGGCCCGCCTCCAGATACTTGGCGAGCTCGCCCTTGAGGCAGGCCACTCCCGACTCGAGGATGAAGGAGACGCAGAACGAGAAGCGCCTCGCCCGTGAGAGCTCCTCGACCAGGGTGGTCACCACCTTGGAGCCACGCTCCACGGCGTTGCTCACGAAACCCGAACGGGCGGGACTCATAAACCGATTTCTCCCTTCCTGCGACATCCTCGACATTCCTTGCTGACCATCAAACGGGACCGCCCCCGGCGCACATGCGGCGGGGGTCCTTACTCCAGGGTACGGATCAACGGGCGCAGCGCCATAGACGAAAACCCGGAACCGGGTCGCGTGAACACGCGATCCGAACCGCCATCGGAACAAAAGCTCCGGATTCCCAATCGGGAAACCGGAGCTTTTCGTGTTTTCCAGGGAAGGGGACGGGCCCCTCCTCCTTAATCGCGTTCGTCGAGCCAGACCGTGAGGATCGCCTCGAGAATCTTCTCGTTGCTGCCCTCGGGGTCGTCGTCGAAGTCGGGAAGCGAGCAGATGAGCTCGTGGAGCTTCACGAACGAAATCGTCAGCGGGTCGAGATCGGGGTGCTCGTCGTAGAGCGCCTCGCCAATCGCACGCTGGTCGGTCCACTTGAGTGCCATGTCAGTCGTTTTCCTTGGCGTGGTTGCGGGAGTACTTGGGGATCTCGACGGTGATGTCCGCGTCGCCCACCGTGGTCTGGCAGGAGAGGCGCGAGTAGATGCCGGCGCCCCAGGCCGTGTCGAGGTGGTCGAGCTCGTCGTCGGAGGGCTCGTTGAGGCTCTCGAGGCCTTCGCGGATCATGACGTGGCAGGTCGCGCAGGCGCAGGAGAACTCGCAGGCGTGCTCGATCTTGATGCCATGATCGAGGAGCGTGCGGGCGAGGTTCGTGCCGGCGGGCACTTCGAATTCAGCCCCTTCCGGGCAGAGCGTCTCATGGGGGAGGACGGTGATTTTAGGCATGTTCTTTCTCTTTCAGTGAAGTTGTTGGGGCGGCCCGTGGCCGCCCGGGGTCAATCGATCTTGTGCTCGACCTCGACGGCGCGCTTGTTCGTCTTCTCGGCCGTGACCGTGTCGTCGAACTCGATGTCGTCGACATTGACGCCGGCGAGGGCCTGGCGGATCGTGCGGTCCATGCGCCGGGCCGCGAACACCTCAGTGCCTTTGGCGAGCGCTTCGATGGACTTTTTGATTGCGTCGGCATCATTGCTCTCGACAAGGGCGCCGAGCGATTTGGCGAGGTCGTCCACCGCGGTGCGTTCCTCGGCGTCGAGCAGGTCGCCGTCGGCGGCGAGCGCGGAGGCCGTGCTCTCGAGGATGCGGCGCGCCTCGACCTGCTGTTCGCGCAGTTCACGGGCGTGCATGTCCTCCTCGGCGTTTCCGGTCCCCTCACGGAGCATCTTGACGATGTCCTCGTCGGAGAGGCCGTAGCTCGGCTTGACGCGGATCGAGGCTTCGGTGCCGGTCTGGAGTTCGCGGGCGGAGACGCTCAGGAGGCCGTCGGCGTCGACCTGGAAGGTGACGCGGATGCGGGCGGCCCCGGCCACCATGGGGGGGATGCCACGCAGTTCGAAGCGGCCGAGCGAGCGGCAGTCGTCGACGAGCTCACGCTCGCCCTGGAGGACGTGGATCGCCATCGCGGTCTGGCCGTCCTTGAAGGTCGTGAAGTCCTGGGCGCGGGCGATTGGAATCGCGCTGTTCCTGGGAATGACCTTCTCGACAAGGCCGCCCATAGTCTCGAGACCCAGCGAAAGCGGCGTGACGTCCAGAAGAAGCCAGTCCTCCCCGTCAATCATGTTGCCTGCGAGTTTATTGGCCTGCATGGCCGCGCCAATTGCAACCACGCGATCTGGGTCGATTCCGGCAAGGGGCTTGAGACCGAAGGTCTCCTCAACCGCACGATGCACGGCCGGCATGCGCGTGGCACCGCCCACGAGGACCACGCCCTTGACGTCGGCGGGCGCCACACGGGCGTCGTCGAGTGTGGCGCGGACCGCCGCAAGCGTCTTCTCAAGAAGCGGCCGGGTGACCGCTTCGAAAACCTCGCGGGAGAGCTCGAGTTCAAAACCGCGTCCGTCGTCGAGCGACCAACGCACGAACGTCTTTTCCTCGTCGGTCAGCGCCTCCTTGGCGGCCTTGGACGCGGAGAGCAATCGACGGGTTTCCTCTGCCGAGAGCGTCTTCGGATCGATTCCCGCCGTCTGCAGAACAACGTTGTAGAGAGCCGAATCGAAGTCGTCGCCGCCCAGAGCGGAATCCCCGCCCGTGGCGAGCACTTCGAAGACGCCGCGGGTGAGCTTCAAAAGCGAAACGTCGAACGTGCCGCCGCCCAGGTCGTAGACGAGGTAGACGCCTTCAGCGGCGTTGTCCAGGCCGTAGGCGAGCGCGGCGGAGGTGGGTTCGTTGAGGAGGCGCAGCACCGAGAGGTTCGCCAGGCGTGCGGCGTCCTTGGTGGCCTGGCGCTGGGCGTCGTCGAAGTACGCGGGCACCGTGATGACGGCGCCGGTGAGCGGCCCGCCGAGGCGTTCCTCGGCACGGGCGGCGAGGCTCTTGAGCACTTCGGCGCTCACCTCGACCGGGGACTTCTCCCCGGCGCGGGTGCGGATGCGCACCATCATCGGATCGTCGACGAGTTCGTAGGAGAGATGATCGATGTTGCCGAGATCGCGAAGCGTGCGTCCAATCAGACGCTTGGCCGATCCGATGGTGTTCCTCGGGTCGGCGTCGGCGGAGGCGAGCGCCTTTGCGCCCACGGCCACGGAACCGTCTTCAAGGTAACGGACCACCGACGGGAGCAGGACCGAGCCGTCGTGATCACGAATCACCTCCGTCGAGCTGCTTATCACGCTCGCCACGAGCGAATTGGTCGTGCCCAGGTCGATGCCGACGACCAGGCGTTGTTCATGAGGGGCGGCCGAAAGGCCGGGTTCTGAAATCTGAAATAAAGCCATATCTTGTTCCTGCGCTCACGTTGGGCGGCGCTTCTACTATCTCACTGTTCGAGCTCGACCATGTACTTGCGTTCGAACATGAGGCGGCGCACGAGTTCGACGGCGGCCTCGAAATCACCGCGTCCGTCGATTGCCTCGGCAAGCTCGGCGACGAGCGCGTCCCAGCGCCGGGCGGCCTCCTCCTCGAGACGCGCAAGCGCGGCGTGGTCGGCCGCGGCCTGGGCTTCTTCGAGGGCTTCTCGCCGTTCCATCTGTTCGATCAGGAATGCCGGATCCATGTGCGTGTCGGTCTCGGCCTTCACGGGGTGCCCGGCGAGTTCACAAAGCAGGGATGCGCGGGCAACCGGATCCCGGAGAAGACGCAGCGCCTCGTTGAAGCGTGCGCTCCACTGCTCCGCCACACGGCGTTCTGCCGGACTCTTGTCGACGAAGCGGTCGGGATGGACTTGGAGCATCATCTTCTGATGACGGGCTTCAACGGCGGCGAGATCCACCTTGAAGGCGGGCTTCAGGCCGTAAAGTTGAAAGGGCTCTTCAGGACGCATGGGAAATACACCATCAGTGAGTTCAAAGAAATACGAAAGGGGAAGACTCCGTCGCTCCCCCTCCGAGTGCGCATGACGCGCGGCGTTCAATTGTACCCCGTGGGGCCGGCCCGACGTCTCCGTGCGGGCCCGGCACGCCGCGTCTCAGACGCGGGCGGGTCCTCAGACGTGGAAGGACTCGCCGCAGCCGCAGCGGCTCTTTTCGTTGGGGTTGTGGAACTTGAAGCCCTCCTGGAGGCCCTCCCTCGTGTAGTCGAGTTCGGTGCCGTCGAGGTACGGAAGGCTCTTCTCGTCGACCACGACCTTGACGCCGAAGCTCTCGAAGACCTTGTCGTCCCCGTTGATCTGGTCGGCGAATTCAAGCTTGTAGGCCATGCCCGAGCAACCGGAGGTCTTCACGCCGAGGCGCAGGCCGATGCCCTTGCCGCGGCGGGCGAGATAGGTGCTCACGTGCTTGGCGGCGGCTTCGGTTAAGGTGACTGCCATTTTCTACTGTTCCTTGTCTTGTTGCTGTTCTCGTTGGATCACTTGTTCTGCTTGCCGCGGTAGTCGGCGATGGCCGCCTTGATGGCGTCCTCGGCGAGGATCGAGCAGTGGATCTTGACGGGAGGCAGGGCGAGTTCCTGGGCGATCTCGGCGTTGGTGAGCTTGCTCGCCTCGTCGATCGTCTTGCCCTTGACCCATTCGGTCACGAGCGAGGAGGAGGCGATGGCGGAGCCGCAGCCGTAGGTCTTGAACTTGGCGTCCTCGATGACGCCCTCGGGGTTGACCTTGATCTGCAGGCGCATGACGTCGCCGCAGGCCGGGGCGCCGACCATGCCGGTGCCCACGTCGCTGGCGTTCTTGTCGAGCTGCCCGACGTTGCGGGGGTTCTCGTAATGGTCGATCAGTTTGTCGCTGTAAGCCATGATGTTGTCTCCATGAGGCGCTGTCCGGGCCCCCGCGTGCAGGGTTTCTCAAGGCGGGTTCAGACCGGGCGCGCCGTCTTCTTCAAAAATCTTTCCTTCGGGAAACTCAGTGGGCGGACCACTCGATCTTGGACATGTCCACGCCCTCGAGGTGCATCTCCCAGAGCGGGCTCATGTCGCGGAGCTTCTGGACCTTCTCGGTCAAGCTCTTGACGACGTAGTCGATCTCCTCCTCGGTCGTGAATCGGCCGAGCGTGAAGCGGATCGAGCTGTGGGCGAGTTCGTCGTCGCGGCCGAGGGCGCGCAGGACGTAGCTCGGCTCGAGCGAGGCGGACGTGCAGGCCGACCCGGAGGAGACCGCGATGTCCTTGATCGCCATCATCAGGCTCTCGCCCTCGATGTAGGCGAAGCTCACGTTGAGGTTGTGCGGGGAGCGGTGCTCCCAGTCGCCGTTGAGGTAGACCTCGGGGATGTTCTTCTTGATGCCTTCCCAAAGACGGTCGCGCAGGCGGCCGATGCGTTCCATCTCCTCCTTCTGCTCGAGGCCGGCCAGGCGGAAGGCCTCGCCCATGCCCACGATCTGGTGGGTGGCGAGGGTGCCCGAGCGCATGCCGCGCTCATGGCCGCCGCCGTGCATCTGGCATTCGATGCGCACGCGCGGCTTGCGGCGCACGTACAGGGCGCCGATGCCCTTGGGGCCGTAGACCTTGTGCGAGGAAAGGCTCATCAGGTCGATGTGCAGGCGGTCCACGTTGAGGTCCATCTTGCCGACGGCCTGGGTGGCGTCGCAGTGGAAGATGATCTTCTTCTCGCGGCAGAGCGCGCCGATCTCCTCGAGGGGCTGGATCACGCCGATCTCGTTGTTGACGGCCATCACCGAGATGACGATGGTGTCGGGACGGATCGCCGCCTTCAGGGCGTCCATCGAGATCAGGCCGTTCTCCTGGACGTCGAGATAGGTGACTTCATAGCCCTCGAGCTCGAGCTGGCGCATCGAGTCGAGCACGGCCTTGTGTTCGGTCTTGACCGTGATCAGGTGGCGTCCCTTCTCCTTGTTGAAGTGGGCCGCGCCCTTGATCGCGAGGTTGTCGCTTTCCGTGGCCCCGGACGTCCACACGATTTCGCGGGGATCCGCGCCGATCACGTCGGCGACGTTCTTGCGGGCCTCCTCGACGGCCTTCTCGGCCTCCCAGCCGTAAGCGTGGCTGTGGGAGGCGGGGTTCCCGAACTTCTCATAGAGGTAGGGGACCATCTTGTCGACGACGCGGGGGTCGCACGGCGTCGTGGCGGAATAGTCGAGATAAACGGGCAGCTTCATGTTCATTCCTTCTAAGGTACGGGCGGAGGGGAGTCATCCGGTCCGCGGCTTGAATTGCAATGGTTGTGGCGACGCCTTCAGGTTCAGTCCAGATGCTTCGGGCCGATGATCGGCTTCTCGCGCTTGTTGAGGTCGTTGAAGATGTCCTGGAGCGTGACGCTCTCGAGGAACTTCGAGGTGATCTCGTTCAACTCCGACCAGAGGGCGTGAGTGAGGCAGCATCCGTCGTCCTTGCACGTGCCGTCTCCACGGCACTGGCGGGCGTCCATGTCCTCGTCGACGGCGTCGATGATCGAGCCGACGGTGATCTCGTTCCTGGGACGGCCCAGGAAGTAACCGCCGCCCGGGCCCCTCACGCTGGTGACGAGTCCGGCTCTGCGCAGTTTGCAGAAGATCTGTTCAAGGTAGGCGACCGAGATGTTCTGATGCGACGAGATATGCGGCAGGGACACCGGGGACTCCTGGGCGTATATGGCAAGGTGCATCATGGCATTGACGGCGAAGCGTCCGCGCGTGGTGATTTTCAAAACTATCTCCTCAAGGGGGCTAATCCCGATAAATTCACTCGGATATTACTCAAATTTCCACCCGCCCGCAAGAGGCCGAATGTAAATTACGCCGAGAGACCTAGTCCCTTGATCAAGATGGGTTTGAAGACTTTTTCGCGATGTGCTCCCCGGGCCTTCCGGCGGGGGTGCGCACGCGCGCGCGGAACGTCCCATTTTACCCAATAACGGCGGAGGTTTGGGCGGGGCGGCCGGCTTATCGGCCCTTGCCCTGCACGACGGGTCGTGGCATGAAAAAACGGCGCCCCCTCCGATGGTGTGTCGGAGGGAAACGCCGCTTTCAGGGCCGTGCCCGGAGACGGGGGCCGGCCGCGTGTGAGGAGCTGGAGCGCCGCGTCAGGACGACTTGGCCGCCTCCCTCTCCTTCCGAAGGTTCTTCTGCATGATGCGGGCCTTCCTCTCGAGCGTCTCGAGAAGGCCCTCGCAGGCGTCCGTGCAGTAGGCCATGACCATGTTGAAGCCCTCGTTGACGCCGTAGTACGGATCGGGGACGATCGCGCAGTCGGTGTCGTTGGCGTAGCGCATCAAGAGGTGGATCTTGTGCCTGTCCTGGGGCTCGGCCCGGTTCTGCAGGTCGGTGAGGTTCTCCCAGTCCATGACGAGGATCAGGTCGTTTTTGGCGAAGTCCTCGGGCTGGATCTGACGGGCCCTGTGGTCCGCGATGTTGTATCCGCGCCGACGGCAGGCGAGCTGCGCGCGCATGTCGGGAGCCTCTCCGACATGGTCCGGGACCGTGGCCGCACTGTCGGAGAAGATCACGTCGGCCAGATCGGCCTTGTTGACCTTGTCCTGGAAAATCGCCTGGGCCGTGGGGCTGCGGCAGATATTACCGGTGCATACGAATAATATGTTGATCACTTTGTTGTTTTCCGTATAAACGTGACGATTTCTGACTTGGTTTCAGGAACGACAAAACGTCACATCTGCTCAAATATCGTACTCGACATCGTCCCTGAATGCCATAACTATTTTCTCTAGTCCTTCTCAAGGACTACACCGAAGGCATTAGCCTTCAGGCGCACGAGCTGCTCGCGCAACTCCGCGGCGTGCTCGAAATCGAGGTTCCTGGCGGCCTCGAGCATCTCGTTCTCGATGCGCTTCAATTCCTTGGAAAGCGTCTTTTCATCCATCACGAACGATTCATCCGCGGCGCCCTTTTCATCGCGCCCGAGCCCCGGGGCGTCCTCGCCGCGGTACACCCCGTCGATGATCTCGCGCACGGCCTTGACGACGCCGCGCGGCGTGATGCCATGCTCCTTGTTGTAGGCCTCCTGCTTGGCGCGGCGGCGGTTCGTCTCGGTGATGGCCTTGTTCATCGAGTCGGTCATGCGGTCCGCATAGAGGATCGCGCGTCCGTGGAGGTTGCGGGCCGCGCGGCCGATCGTCTGGATCAGGCTGCGCTCGCTCCTCAGGAACCCCTCCTTGTCCGCGTCGAGGATCGCCACGAGGCTCACCTCGGGGATGTCGAGCCCCTCCCTCAGGAGGTTGATGCCCACGAGGACGTCGAAGACCCCGGCGCGCAGGTCGCGGATGATCTCCACGCGCTCGACCGTGTCGATGTCCGAGTGCAGGTAGCGCACGCGCACCCCGTTCTCGGAGAGGAAGTCGGTGAGGTCCTCGGCCATGCGCTTGGTGAGCGTCGTCACGAGGACGCGCTCGCCCTTGGCGACCGTCTCGTGGATTTCGCCGAGGAGGTCGTCGACCTGCGTCGTCGCCGGGCGCACCTCCACCTCCGGGTCGACGAGGCCCGTGGGGCGGACCACCTGCTCGACCACCTCGCCGTGGGAGTGCTCGAGCTCGTAGTCCGAAGGCGTGGCGGAGACGAAGACCGAGCGGCGCATCTTGCGCTCGAACTCCTCGAAGCGCAGCGGCCGGTTGTCGAGCGCCGAGGGGAGCCGGAACCCGTAGTTGACGAGCGTCTCCTTCCTCGAGCGGTCCCCGCGGTACATGCCGCCGAGCTGGCCGATCATGACGTGGCTCTCGTCGAAGAACATGAGGCTGTCGGCGGGAAGATAGTCGATCAGGCAGGGCGGCGCCTCCCCGGGAGCGAGCCCCGTCAGGTGGCGCGAGTAGTTCTCGATGCCCTTGCAGAAGCCCACCTGGTCGAGCATCTCCAGGTCGAAGAGGGTCCTCTGTTGGAGGCGCTGTGCCTCGACGATGCGGTTCTCCGCGAGGAGTTCGGCCGTGCGCTCCTTGAGCTCGGCCTTGATGCTGCCGATCGCCTTGAGGACCTCCTCCCTCGGCGTGACGTAGTGGCTCGCCGGGTAGACGACGAAGCGCACGACGCGCTGCTCGACGCGGCCCGTGAGCGGGTCGAAGAGCGAGACCCCGTCGACCTCGTCGTCGAAGAGCTCGATCCTCACGGCGCTCTCGGCGTGTTCGGCCGGGAAGACGTCGATCGTGTCGCCCCTGACGCGGAAGGTGCCTCGCACGAAGTCCGCGTCGGAGCGGCGGTACTGCATCCTCACGAGCTGCCCGATGAAGTCGCGCTGGGTGCGGCGGTCGCCCTTGCGGATGATGCAGCGCATCTCCGTGTAGCTCTCGGGCTTGCCGATGCCGTAGATCGAGGAGACCGTCCCGACGATGATCGTGTCGCGGCGCTCGAGGATCGACTTCGTGGCGGCCAGGCGCATCTGCTCGATGTGCTCGTTGATCGCGGCGTCCTTCTCGATGAAGAGGTCGCGCGAGGGGACGTAGGCCTCGGGCTGGTAGAAGTCGTAGTAGGAGACGAAGTACTCGACGGCGTTCTCGGGGAAGAACTCGCGCATCTCCGAGTAGGTCTGCGCGGCGAGCGTCTTGTTCGGTGCGAGGATGAGCGCGGGCACGCCCATGCGGGCGATCACGTTGGCCATGGTGTAGGTCTTGCCCGAGCCCGTCACGCCGAGGAGCGTCTGGAACATGACGCCCGACTCGAGCCCCTCGACGAGCGCCTCGATCGCCCTGGGCTGGTCCCCGGCCGGCGGGAACGGCCGGTGGAGGATGAACGGTGAATTCTCAAACTTGACGATGTCGGCGCTCAATTCTCGCAAACCCCTTTAACCTGCGGTACGGGACCGCGTCCTCGGAAAGCCCCGTCATCCGTGCATCCGCACCGGGGCGGACGCCGAAAGGGCGCTGCCGCCTCACTTCGGCGGGAACGCCCACGACGGGGTGCCGGAACCTTCGCGCGACGCGCATTCGGGCGTCGGCGCTTTTCTTTTCGGCCGGCAATGATTATTGTTAACGCATGAACAAAGAAAGGCAAGGACCTTTTCGTTAGAAAGGGTGTCCACCGCCCCATGGAGGAACCATGCTCATCGACACACTCTCGGCCGTCGCCCCCGTGCCCAACGACGCCATCCTCGAGTCGGGCCTGTTATTCAAGGCCGACGAACGCCCTGAAAAACTCAACCTCGGCGTGGGCGTCTACCTCAACGAGGAGGGACGCCTCCCGCTGCTGCGCTCCGTGGCCGAGGCCGAGAAGCGCATGCTCGAGCGGCGCTCCACCCACGGCTACTGCCCCATTCCGGGGCTCCCCGAATACGTCGACGCCGTGAGGCGCCTCGTCTTCGGCGAGGAGCTCCTCGGCGAACTCGGAGCGAGGATCGCCTCCGTGCAGGCGCTCGGCGGCACCGGTGCGCTCCACGTCGCCTCGGAGTTCGCCCGCGAGGTGCTCGACATCGACCACGGCTACGTGCCCGACCCCTCGTGGGGCAACCACAGGATCATCCTCGGGCACGTGGGGATCGAGGTGGGCACGTACGCCTACTACGACGCCGCGGCGAAAAAACTCGTCCCCGACGCGATGATCGACTCCCTCAGGCGCCTCCCGCCCCAGTCGCTCGTCGTGATCCACGGATGCTGCCACAACCCGACCGGGCTCGACCCGGAGGAGGCGGACGTCAAGCGCCTGATCGAGGTGATCGGGGAGCGCGACCACATGCCGCTCATCGACATGGCCTACCAGGGCTTCGGTGACGACGCCGAGACGGACGCCTCGCTCGCCCGGGCGTTCTTCCGCGCCGACATCCCGGTGATGCTCGCCACGTCGAACTCGAAGAACTTCTCGCTTTACGGGGAGCGCGTCGGGTCCCTGCACGTGCTCGCCCCGGACCGCGACAGCATGCCCCGCATCCAATCGAAGCTCGCCGGCGGGATCATCCGCCGCGAACACTCCAATTCGCCCCGCCACGGCGCCGCGATCGTCGCGGAGGTGCTCGGCGACGAGGCCCTGAGGAAGGACTGGGAGGCCGAGACCGCCGAGATGCGGGGGCGCGTCGGGACGATGCGCCGTGCGCTCGCCGACGAAGGCCGCCGCCTCGGCGTGGACTTCTCCGACGTGCTCGCCCAGAAGGGCATCTTCTTCAACACGGGCCGCACGGCCGCGCAGATGCAGCGCCTGCGTGAGAAGTGGGCGGTCTACGGCGTCTCAAACGGGCGGATCTGCATGGCCGGCCTCAACCACGGGAACGTCGCCCGGGTCGCGCAAGCCCTTGCGGACGTGTGGGAGTACCAAATTTAAGGTATTTCGAATTCGACGCTTGCACACGGCCGATTTTTACCATATACTTCGTGTTCTTGATTCCCCGATAGCTCAGTCGGTAGAGCGACGGACTGTTAATCCGCAGGTCGCTGGTTCGAGCCCAGCTCGGGGAGCCAAGCTTAAAATACATGCAGCACCGACCGACTATGGTGCGGCATTCTGGATTCCCCGATAGCTCAGTCGGTAGAGCGACGGACTGTTAATCCGCAGGTCGCTGGTTCGAGCCCAGCTCGGGGAGCCATTCAGATGAAAGAAGGACGCTTCAATTGAAGACGTCCTTTTTTTTCGTCCGTTCAAAACGACCCGGCCGTGCGCCGGTGCTACGATGGAGGGGCCGGCGGAGCATCCACGAGACCGCCCGCAAAGGAGCCGCCATGTCTGAATCCCTGAGCCACCTGCCCTTGATGAAGGCGCAGGTCCTCGGAGCCCTCCTCTTCCTCGTCGTCATACCGCTCGTCTTCATCGGGGTGGACCGCCTGGTCGCCCTGCCATGGTATGTGGACACGCCCCTTCTGAGGGCCACCTCGATCCCGCTCGCGCTCCTCGGCGCACTCTTCACCATCTGGTCGAACGTCGTCCTCGTCCGGCACGCACACGGATCGGCGCTCCACGGCGTTGGGCTCTCCGTGGGACCGGAAAGCCGCGTGCTCCTCGTCGACGGACCCTACCGGCTCTGCGCCAACCCGATGCTCTTCGGAATCACCTGCCTCTACCTCGCCCTCGCCTTCGCCATGGACTCGATGTCCGTGGCGCTGCTCTCGTGCCTGTTCCTCGCCTTCATGATCTGGGAGGTGAAGACCTTCGAGGTGCCCAGGCTGCGGCGCGACTTCGGCGAGGCCTACGAGCACTACCGCTCCAGAACCCCCTTCCTGATCCCGGGGCTCCTCTGAGGACGCCTCCCCTGCAGGGACCTTGACGAACCGCCAGGGCGCCTTGTGAACGCCTCATGGACGTCCTGAAGGTCCTCGGGAAGGAGAAGCCCACACGGGCCGTGCGGGAAAACCTCCACGCGGATGCGCCGGGCGATTCGTACAATTGAATCAAAGGGCGCCGCCTCCGTGCATCCCCTCGAACAGGATGGGGAAGGAAGCCGGGATGGAGCCTCCCGCCGGGTGCGACCAACGCAAGCCCCGGCCACTCAAGACCGAAGGGAGAGCGGGGCGGACCTCCAGAAAAGAGGCGCTCCGCAGGACATGAAGCCAACCTACACCCCGCCACAAAGGGGGGTGCCGGCGCCCGCGGCCGAAACGGCGTGCACGAGGGACGAGATCCCGCTCTGGCTCGCCAGATCGTACGAGCGCTCGGAATGCGCCCCCTACCGTTCGTTGGAGCCCGTCGTCGAGACGTGGTGCAGGACGAACCTGAGGACGTTCCTGCGTCCCCCGGCCGCCGTCGACGCGGACTGGGAGGCCGACGCAAGCTTCATGGACTGGTGCCGCGAGAACCTCTCCATCGACAGCCTACGAGCTCAGCAACGCCCGGGAGACGTGGAGATCCTCTACATCGTCCCCCTTTCAGGACGTCGTCTTCACATCGGGTACCGTGACGACCGCGTCCTGCCGGAGTTCTCCGAGTCGGAACTCGGCATGATCTACGACTGGATGGAGGAGACCGTGATGGAGCATCCGCTCGTCGCGTGGCTCTCCGAAATGGCCGAAGGCGGCCTGGACGTCGACTACTACGACGCCGCGGGACGCCGGATCCTCTCCTTCGAGGTGGATCCCTCGGGCCGGTTCAGCCGTTGCGCCAACGCGTAGCACGGGCTCGCCATACAGACGCAGAACGCCCGCGAATTCCCCTTGAGGAGTCCGCGGGCGTTCTGCAGTGCGCTGGGCATGCGCAGTATCTAAAGGGTGAAAGTCCCGAAGGGCGGGAAG
>CAJMRV010000028.1 GCA_905215795.1 uncultured bacterium
GAAGGCGGTGGTGGCAGCGGGCGTAATCGTAATACCACGTTCCTGTTCCTGAGCCATCCAGTCCATGGTGGCGGCACCGTCGTGCGTTTCACCAATCTTGTGGTTCACGCCGGTGTAGAAAAGGATACGTTCGGTGGTGGTGGTCTTACCCGCGTCGATGTGCGCGGAAATACCGATATTGCGATAACGCTTGATCGGGGTTTGGCGAGCCATTTAAGGTTCCTCTCTGTAAAGGCCGGGCGTTCACGACGGGTGAAGGCCCGGCTTGATCCAAAAATTAGAAGCGGAAGTGCGAGAAAGCCTTGTTGGCTTCGGCCATACGATGGACCTCATCACGCTTCTTCATGGCGCCACCACGACCTTCGGCGGCATCCAGCAGTTCGCCGGCCAGACGGTCCGGCATGGACTTTTCAGAACGGCTCTTGGCGGATTCACGGAGCCAGCGCATGGCGAGGGCCATACGACGGACGGGGCGAACCTCGACAGGGACCTGGTAGTTGGCACCACCGACGCGGCGGGACTTGACTTCCACGACCGGACGGACGTTGTTGAGGGCGGTGGTGAACACTTCCAGGGCGTTCTTGCCGGTCTTTTCTTCGATCTGGGCAAGGGCGCCGTAGACAATGCGTTCAGCGACGGCCTTCTTGCCGTCGAGCATGATCACATTGATGAACTTGGTGATTTCAACGCTGCCGAACTTAGGATCGGGCAATATTTCGCGTTTCGGAACTTCGCGACGACGGGGCATGATTTTTCCTCTTTCGTAACTTCAGTCTTTCCGGACGTTTGAAGTGAATTGGGTGTCCGGAAAAATATTAATGATGCAATCTCAGCGATTGCGACTTACTCGGTTTCGCGGCCATGAAGCCTGAAACCGTTGTCACGGCAAACGCCGCGAAATTAAGCAGCACGGGGGCGCTTGGCACCGTACTTGGAGCGGGACTGCTTACGGTCCTTGACGCCCTGGGTGTCGAGCGAACCGCGCACGATGTGGTAACGCACACCAGGCAAGTCCTTCACACGGCCGCCGCGGATGAGCACGACCGAGTGTTCTTGCAGGTTGTGGCCTTCACCACCGATGTAGGAAATGACCTCGAAGCCATTCGTGAGACGCACCTTGGCGACCTTACGGAGAGCCGAGTTCGGCTTCTTCGGGGTCGTGGTGTAGACACGAGTGCAAACGCCGCGCTTCTGCGGGCTGTTCTTCAAGGCAGGGCTCTTGCTTTTTTCATGCGTAAGCTTGCGGGGCTTACGAACGAGCTGGTTGATAGTTGGCATAAACGTCCGTCTAATAAAAATTAAACTGACTCTTTCGAGTCTTTATGAAACAAATGTCCCCGGAAGACCCCCCTATCCTCACTCCACGCCGCTGCCCAAGAGGCGAATTCGGCGTTCGTAAAGACAATGGGTCCCCGAGAAACATGTGATTGTTGTACAAATGGCACCCCGCTGTCAAGCGAGGAACCTTTGTTTTTTCAATTGAAACAATACCCGTTGTGACTGATTCACAACGGGTATTTTCCGTCTTCACCTGGCTATCAGGAATCGAACCGAGGTCACCCCCGGTCCGGGTTCCCGATTATTTTTTTCAAGCCGGTGGATCAGGCTTCGTCCTTGGAAGGTTCGGACATGACGCCGGAGAGCGCGTCGGCGGCCTCGATGTCCGTGGCTTCGTCGGTGTTGAACGGGGAGAACGGATCCATCACGTCGTCGCCCGAGAAGAGCGGTTCGTTCTTGAGATCCGGCACCTCTTCGAGACCTTCGGCCTCCTGACGGGCGCGGGCGGCCTTGTGATAGGCGAGGCCCGTACCGGCCGGGATCAGACGGCCGACGATCACGTTTTCCTTCAGGCCGCGCAGTTCGTCGCGCTTGCCCATGATGGCGGCTTCGGTCAGCACGCGGGTGGTCTCCTGGAAGGAGGCCGCGGAGATGAAGCTGTCGGTGGACAGGGAGGCCTTCGTGATGCCGAGGAGGACGTTCTCGTAGACGGCCGGGCGCTTGCCCTCGGCCACCACGCGGTCGTTCTCGTCGAGCATTTCGGAGCGTTCGACCTGTTCGCCCTGGATGAAGCGCGTGTCGCCCGGATCGGTGATCTGGACACGACGCAGCATCTGGCGGACGATCACTTCGATGTGCTTGTCGTTGATCTTCACGCCCTGGAGTCGGTAGACGTCCTGGACTTCGTCGACGATGTAGCGCGCGAGTTCCTCGATGCCCAGCAGACGAAGGATGTCGTGCGGATCGACGGGACCGTCGACCACTTCCTCACCCTTCTGGACGACCTGGCCGTCATGGACCAGAACCGTCTTGTCCTTGCTGATCAGGGTCTCGTGCGACGTGCCGTCGCTTTCCGTGATGATCAGGCGCTGCTTGCCCTTGGTCTCCTTACCGAACGTGACGGTGCCGGTGACTTCGGCGAGCATGCCGGCATCCTTCGGCGAGCGGGCTTCGAAGAGCTCGGCAACACGCGGCAGACCGCCGGTGATGTCTCGGGTCTTCTGCGACTCGGTCGGGATGCGGGCGAGCACGTCGCCCATGCCCACGGTCTGGTCGTCACGCACGACGACGAGCGAGCCCACGGGGAGCTGGATCGTCACGGCGTGGTCCGTGCCCGGGATCTTGACTTCGTTGCCGTTCTCATCGAGGAGGTGGACCAACGGACGCAGGACGCCCGTGGAGGACTTCGACGACTTGACGCCGCCCTTGGCGACGGAACGCTTCGGGTCGATGACGACGAGACTCGAAAGACCCGTCACTTCGTCGACCTGGTTCATGACGGTCACGTTTTCGATCACGTTCTCGAACTTCACCTTACCGGCGTATTCCGTGATGATCGGACGGGTCATCGGATCCCAGTTGGCGAGCAGCTGGCCGGCCTTGACTTCCTGGTCGAGCTTGACCTGGAGGATGGCGCCGTAGGGCACCTTGTGGCGTTCGCGTTCGCGGCCGTTGTCCGTGATGATGATTTCGCCGGAACGGGAAATCACGACCAGGTCGCCCTTGGCGTTGCGCACGTAGCGCATGGCGGGCGAGTAGCCGACGACACCGGCGGCCTTCGCTTCGACGCTCGAGGCGACGGCGGCGCGGGATGCGGCACCACCGATGTGGAACGTACGCATCGTAAGCTGCGTGCCCGGTTCACCAATGGACTGGGCGGCGATGACGCCGACCGATTCACCGGCGTTGACGAGCGTGCCGCGGCCGAGGTCACGGCCATAGCACTTGGCGCAGAGGCCGTAGCGCGTATGGCAGGTGAGCGGCGTGCGGACCTTGACCATGTCGATGCCGAGGTGATCGATGAGGTCGCATTCGTCCTCTTCGATGAGCGTGCCGGCCGGGATGACGACTTCCTGGGTGTCCGGGTTGATCACGTCGGCGGCCGTGACGCGGCCGAGGACTCGGTCCTGGAGGGCCTGGATGACTTCACCGCCTTCAACGAGGGCGCGCATTTCGACGCCGTCGGTCGTGCCGCAGTCGTCCTCGATGACCACCAGGTCCTGCGTGACGTCGACGAGACGACGCGTCAGGTAACCGGAGTTGGCGGTCTTCAAGGCCGTGTCGGCCAGACCCTTACGGGCACCGTGGGTCGAAATGAAGTACTGCAGAACGTTCAGGCCTTCACGGAAGTTCGCGGTAATCGGCGTCTCAATAATGGAGCCGTCAGGCTTGGCCATCAGGCCGCGCATACCGGCGAGCTGACGGATCTGGGCCGCGGAACCACGAGCACCGGAGTCGGCCATCATGTACACGCTGTTGAAGGATTCCTGACGGACCTTCTTGCCGTGACGGTCGATCGTGGGTTCGCTCGAGAGCTCCTGCATCATCACCTTGCCGACCTGGTCGGAGGTGCGGCCCCAGATGTCGACCACCTTGTTGTAGCGTTCGCCCTGCGTCACGAGACCGGAGGTGTACTGGCTTTCGATTTCCTTGACTTCCTCTTCAGCGGCGCGGACGAGCTCTTCCTTCTGGGCGGGGACCGTCATGTCGCCCACGCAGATGGAGATGCCGGCGCGCGTCGAGAGACGGTAGCCGTTGTTCTTGAGGGCGTCGGCGAACATGACCGTGGCGCGCAGGCCGCAGAGGCGGAAGCAGCGGTTGATCAGCTTCGCGATCTCCTTCTTCTTGAGGGTGATGTTCAATTCCTTGAAGCTCATCCCTTCCGGAAGGATCGTCGACAGGAGGGCGCGGCCGACCGTGGTCTCGTAGCGGACCATCTTCTCGGTCTTCTCGCCCGTGGCCTTGTCGAGTTCGTATTCCTTGATGCGGACCGTACAGCGGGTCTGCAGCTCGACGACCTTGTTGTCCCAGGCGCGCTGGACTTCAGCGACGTCGGCGAAGAACATGCCCTCGCCCTTGCCGTTGATCTTCTCACGCGTGGCGTAGTAAAGACCCAGCACCATGTCCTGGGACGGCACGATCGACGGATCGCCGTTGGCCGGGAACAGGACGTTGTTGGAGGCGAGCATGAGGCCGCGGGCCTCGAGCTGGGCTTCCAGGGAGAGCGGGACGTGGACGGCCATCTGGTCACCGTCGAAGTCGGCGTTGAACGCCGCGCAGACGAGCGGGTGCAGCTGGAGGGCCTTGCCTTCGATCAGCTTGGGTTCGAACGCCTGGATGCCGAGACGGTGCAGCGTAGGAGCACGGTTGAGCATCACGGGGTGTTCGTAGATGACCTCTTCGAGGATGTCCCACACCACGGCGTCCTGGTTCTCCACCATCTTCTTGGCGGCCTTGGGCGTCTGCGCGTGGCCGCGGGCCACGAGCTTGTTGTAGATGAAGGGCTTGAAGAGCTCGAGGGCCATCAGCTTGGGCAGACCGCACTGGTGCAGGCGCAGCTCCGGACCGACCGTAATCACGGAACGACCCGAGTAGTCGACGCGCTTACCGAGCAGGTTCTGACGGAAGCGGCCGGACTTGCCCTTGATCATGTCGGCGAGCGACTTGAGCGGACGGCGGTTCGGACCGGTCATGGCGCGGCCGCGGCGGCCGTTGTCGAGCAGCGAGTCAACGGCTTCCTGGAGCATGCGCTTTTCGTTGCGCACGATGATGTCCGGAGCCTTGATCTCGAGCAGGCGCTTGAGACGGTTGTTGCGGTTGATGACGCGGCGGTACAGGTCATTGAGGTCCGAGGTCGCGAAGCGGCCGCCGTCGAGCGCCACGAGCGGGCGCAGGTCGGGCGGGAGCACCGGGAGGACGGTCATGACCATCCACTCGGGCTTGATGCCGGAGCGCTGGAAGCCTTCGAGGACCTTCAGGCGCTTGGCGAACTTCTTGATCTTGCCTTCGGAGCTCGTCTGGCTGAGTTCTTCACGCAGGCGAACCACTTCCTCGTCGATGTTGATGCTCTTGAGGAGCTCGGCGATGGCTTCAGCGCCCATCATGGCCGTGAAGTCGTCACCGAATTCGGTGGTCGCGTTGATGAATTCCTCTTCCGTGAGGAGCTGGCCGCGTTCGAGCGTGGAGAGACCGGGGTCGGTCACCACGTAGGCCTCGAAGTAGAGCACGCGCTCGATGTCGCGGAGCGGGATGTCGAGCACCATGCCCATGCGGCTCGGAAGGCTCTTGAGGAACCAGATGTGGGCGACCGGGCTCGCCAGGTCGATGTGACCCATGCGTTCACGGCGGACCTTGGCGAGCGTCACTTCGACGCCGCACTTCTCACAGATGACACCACGGTTCTTCAGGCGCTTGTACTTGCCGCACAAGCACTCGTAGTCCTTGACAGGCCCGAAGATCTTGGCGCAGAAAAGGCCGTCGCGTTCGGGCTTCTGGGTGCGGTAGTTAATCGTTTCCGGCTTCTTAACTTCGCCGAAAGACCAGGAGTGGATCTTCTCGGGGCTGGCCAGACCGATGCGGATGGCATCGAAATGTTCGTCAGCCTGAGCCTGGTTGAAAATATCGTTAAGCGGCATAGTCATCGCTTACTTTTCCTCTTTGTTCTTGACGAGGTCGATGTCGATACCCAGCGACCGGATTTCCTTGACCAACACGTTGAAGGACTCGGGCATGCCGGCTTCAATCTTGTGGTCACCCTTGACGATGTTTTCGTAAACCTTCGTACGACCGTTCACGTCGTCGGACTTGACCGTCAGCATTTCCTGGAGCACGTAGGACGCGCCGTAGGCTTCAAGCGCCCAGACTTCCATTTCACCGAAGCGCTGGCCGCCGAACTGGGCCTTACCGCCCAGAGGCTGCTGGGTGACGAGGGAGTACGGACCCGTGGAACGGGCGTGCATCTTGTCGTCGACCAAGTGATGGAGCTTGAGGTAATGCATGTAACCGACCGTGACGGGACGCTCGAAGGCGTCGCCGGTGCGGCCGTCGAACAAACGGGCCTGCGTCTTGGCGGGCGTGAGTTCGAGGCGCTTGGCCTCCTCGTCCGGGAAGGCCAGGTCGAGCATCATGCGGATCTGCTCTTCGGTCGCACCGTCGAAGACGGGGGTCGCGAAGGGCATGCCCTTGCTCAGGTTCTTGGCGAGCACCATGAGTTCGTCATCCGTGAGGCTGTCGATGTCCTCGTGCTTGCCGGTGCGGTTGTAGACCTCATTGAGGAAGCCGCGGATCTGCTTGACCTGTTCGGTCTTGAGCATTTCTTCGATGCGCCAGCCGATACCCTTGGCGGCCCAGCCCAGATGGACTTCGAGCACCTGCCCGATGTTCATACGGGACGGCACGCCCAGCGGGTTCAGAACAATGTCGGCGGGACGACCGTCGGTCATGTACGGCATGTCTTCGACCGGGCAGATCTTGGAGACCACACCCTTGTTACCGTGACGACCGGCCATCTTGTCGCCGGGCTGGAGGCGACGGCGTTCGGCGATGTACACCTTGACCATCTTCAAGACTCCCGGGGGCAGTTCGTCGCCGCGGGTCATCTTTTCCTTCTTGCGTTCGTACTTCTTGGCGTTGTCCTCGCGGGTGGCCTCGATCGTCTTGCGCGTCAGCTCGATGAAGTGCTGGGCGTCCTCGCTCTCCATGCGGAGTTCGAAGAGACGGTAGTCGGGGATCTTGGCGAGGATCTCGGCCGTGAGCTTCTTGCCCGCGACGACGCCTTCCGGACCACCGGCGGCGACGTTGCCGGAGAGCTGGCGGCGCAGACGGTCGAACGCGTCGCGTTCAACGATGCGCAGCTGGTCTCCCAAGTCGCGGCTGTAGCGCTGGAGGGCCGTGTCGATGATGCTCTGGGCGCGGGCGTCGCGTTCGATGCCGTCGCGCGTGAACACCTGGACGTCGATCACGGTGCCGGTCATGCCGGAGGGAACGCGCAGCGACGTGTCCTTCACGTCGGAGGCCTTCTCACCGAAGATGACGCGCAGGAGCTTCTCCTCGGGGGTGAGCTGGGTCTCGCCCTTGGGCGTGACCTTGCCGACGAGGACGTCGCCGGCCTTCACCTCGGCGCCGATCTGCACGATGCCGCAGGCGTCGAGACGACCGAGCTGGCTCTCGGAGAGGTTCGAGATGTCGCGGGTGATTTCCTCTGGCCCGAGCTTCGTGTCGCGGGCGACGACGCTGAGTTCCTCGATGTGGATCGAGGTGTAGCGGTCGTCGGCCACCACGCGTTCGCTGATGAGCACCGAGTCTTCGTAGTTGTAGCCGTTCCAAGGCATGAAGGCGATCAGCATGTTCTGACCGAGGGCGAGTTCGCCCATGTCGGTGGAGGCGCCGTCGGCGAGCACGTCGCCCTTGGCCACCACGTCGCCCTTCATGACGATCGGACGCTGGTTGATGTTGGTCGACTGGTTCGAACGGGTGAACTTCTGCAGCGTGTAGATGTCCACACCGGTCTCACCGGCCACGCTTTCCTCGTCGTTGACACGGATCACCACGCGGTTGGCGTCGACGTGGTCGACCACACCGCCGCGGCGGGCCTGGATGGTCGTCTTGGAGTCGACGGCCACGGTGCGTTCGATGCCGGTGCCGACGACCGGCTTTTCCGGACGCAGGCAGGGCACGCCCTGGCGCTGCATGTTCGAACCCATCAGGGCGCGGTTCGCGTCGTCGTGTTCAAGGAACGGAATCAGGGCGGCGGCGCAGGAGACGATCTGCGACGGAGCCACGTCCATGAACTCGATGCGGTCCGGGCTGGCGAGGATGAAGTCGCCGTTGTCACGGGCCGAGACGAGGTCGCCGGTCAGGCGGCCGTTCTCATCGACGTCGGCGTTGGCCTGGGCGATGATGTAGCGGCCCTCCTCGATGGCGGAGAGGTAGTGGATCTCCTTGGTGACCACGCCGTCGACGACCTTGCGGTACGGCGTCTCGAGGAAGCCGTATTCGTTGAGGCGGGCGTAGAGGGCCAGGGAGTTGATCAGGCCGATGTTCGGACCTTCAGGCGTTTCAATCGGGCAGACGCGGCCGTAGTGGGTCGGGTGCACGTCACGCACTTCGAAGCCGGCGCGTTCACGCGTCAGACCGCCCGGGCCGAGAGCCGAAATACGACGCTTGTGCGTGATTTCGGAAAGCGGGTTGGTCTGGTCCATGAACTGCGAGAGCTGGCTCGAACCGAAGAATTCGCGGATGGCGGCGCTGATCGGCTTGGAGTTGATCAGGTCCTGCGGCGTGAGGCCGTCGCTTTCAGCCTGGTTGAGGCGTTCGCGGACGGCGCGTTCGACGCGCACGAGGCCGGAGCGGAACTGGTTTTCAGCCAGTTCGCCCACGCAACGGACGCGGCGGTTGCCGAGGTGGTCGATGTCGTCGACGCCGTTGACGATGCATTCGCGGGCGACGCCGTTCTCGTCGAAGAGCTCGGTCTTGTCCTGGCCGTTGCGCAGCGCAACGAGGAGGGCCATCGTGTCGACGATGTCCTCGTTGGTGAGCGTCATGGCGCCCTGGGCCGATTCACGGCCGAAGCGGGCGTTGATCTTCATGCGGCCGACGCGCGAGAGGTCGTACGTCTCGGGATCGAAGAACAGACGGTTGAAGAGCGACTCGACGGCGTCCTCCGTGGGAGGTTCGCCCGGGCGCATCATGCGGTAGATGGCCACGCGGGCGGCCAGCTGGTCGGGCGTGTCATCCAGGCGCAGCGTCTGGGAGATGTAGTTGCCGTGGTCGAGTTCGTTCGTGAAGATCGTCTCGATCGACTTGATGCCGTTGGCGCGGAAGGCGTCGAGCATTTCCGGCGTGATCTCGTCGTTGCAGTTGGCGATGATTTCGCCGTCTTCGTTGACGATGTTCTTGGCGAGCACGCGGCCGACGAGGTATTCGTCGGGAACGCGGATCGACGTGATGCCGGCCTTGGCCAGATCACGGACGTGCTTGGCGGTGATGCGCTTGTCGGCAGGGATCAGTTCCTTGCCTTCCGGAGAGAGGATCGGGAACGTGGTCGTCTGACCCTTGAGGCGTTCGGGGACGACGGGCATCGTGGCGCCGCTCGAGGCAAGGTCGAACTTGTCGAACTTGAAGAAGCGGGCGAGGATGCCTTCGGGCGTCATGCCGATGGCCTTGAGGAGGATCGTGCCGGGCATCTTGCGGCGGCGGTCGACGCGGAAGTACAGGATGTCCTTGGCGTCGAACTCGAAGTCGAGCCAGGAGCCGCGGTACGGAATCACGCGCGCGGAGAAGAGCAGCTTGCCCGAGGAGTGGGTCTTGCCCTTGTCATGTTCGAAGAAGATGCCGGGGGAGCGGTGCAGCTGGCTGACGATCACGCGCTCGGTGCCGTTGATGATGAACGAGCCCTTCTCCGTCATCAGGGGGATTTCACCCATGTAGACGTCGTTCTGACGGATTTCCTTGACCGTCTGGGGCTTGTCGGCGTCGCGGTCGAAGATCTCGAGCTGGATCTTGGCTCGCACGCGCGAGCAGAAGGTGAGGCCGCGGAGCTGGCATTCGGCGACGTCGAATTCGGGCTCGTCGAGACGGTACTCGACGAACTTCAGACGGGCGTAGCCGTTGTTGCTGAGAATGGGGAAGATGGAAGTAAAGGCAGCCTGAAGACCATATTCAGAATTACGGGCTTTAGGAGCAACGTCTGCTTGAAGGAATTCTTCGTAGGAACGAAGCTGAGTATCAAGCAGGGAAGGCACTTCAAGTACGCTCGGGCGAGAGGCAAAGCTCTTGCGGATGCGCTTCTTTTCAGTGAACGAGTACGACATGGACACTCCGTTCGACGCTAGGGATGAGCCAAAATTAATGAACATCGACTTAACGAGGACGCCAAAAGCCGCACAGATCATGAGGCATTGCACCCCAGTCCGCACGGCGAAGATTCCAAGTTATTTCAGTATGTCGAGAAGTTCATTAAGGAAGAAAGATTTTGAACTAGATTCTCAACGAATCAGTTATGAACCTAGTTCAAAATCCCTCCGCGAGGGAGGGAACAAAGAGCCATGTTGACTATTATCGTCTCCATGGCTCCTTGGAATCAAGTAAAAATTACTTGAGAGCGACCTTGGCGCCGGCTTCTTCGAGCTTCTTGGCAGCAGCTTCGGCGTCAGCCTTCGGGAGGGCTTCCTTGACAGCCTTGGGAGCGCCTTCGACGAGGTCCTTGGCTTCCTTGAGGCCGAGGCCGGTCATTTCGCGAACGACCTTGATGACGGCGATCTTGTTGGAACCGACGGCTTCGAGAACGACGTCGAATTCGGTCTTCTCTTCAGCGGCGGCGCCACCAGCGGCAGCACCCGGGGCGGCCACGGCAACAGCGGCGGCAGCGGCGGAAACGCCGAACTTTTCTTCCATCATCGTGATGAGTTCGGAGATTTCGAGAACGGTCTTGGAAGCGATCGCTTCGAGGATTTCTTCATTGGTAAGGGCCATTTTATGACTCCAGATTTACGTTTGTGTTTAATAAAAAAGTAATTGATCAGGCGGCAGCCTGTTCTTTGGCATCGCGCACGGCAGCCACGGTACGCACGAAGCGGGCCGGGACTTCGTTGATGGTGCGGACGAACTTCGCGATAGGTTCGTTCATCGTGGCCATCAACTTGGCAAGGAGCTCGTCGCGGCTCGGCATCGAAGCGAGGTTCTTAACGGCTTCCACGTCCATGACGTAGTTGGCCATAGCACCACCCTTGATGACGAGCTTGTCGTTTTCCTTGGCGAAGTTGGCAATAACCTTGGCGGCGGCGACGGGGTCGGCGGAGAAGCCATAGACGAGCGGACCAACGAACTGGTCAGCAAGTCCGGCGAACTCGGTACCTTCCACGGCGCGGCGCACCAACGTGTTCTTGACAACACGCAACGTTACTTGGTTGGCACGTGCATCAGCACGCAACTTCGTAACGGCCTCAACGCTCAGCCCACGGTATTCGGCGATGACGATTGCGGAGGACTCGGAAACGATGTTCGAGATCTCCTCAATGACGGCCGCCTTATCTTGACGATTAAGACCCATGGTCTGGCTCCACTCAGAGGTGTTTCAAAAGCGAAACACCGGTTCAACAATAACCGGCATACTTCTGAGAGTTTTGGCTGTTTCAACCACTTCCACCAGGTGGAGGCGGTTTATAAAACACAACGCAACATCTCTCTTCGGTTTACCGTCTACGCTGGAGGTCTTGCAGAGGCTGCACCCAGGGGAAAGCCCCCTTCGTGGAACAACTTGCGAGACGATTAAAGGTCCGCTCCCGGCGGTTCTGACTAGCTTTCATTGAAAACCGCAGGGACCTTGTCCTTCCAACGGTCTTTGACAGCGGCCCGGCTGCTTCACGGATGAAGCGGACGGGCCACCCAAAGCCCTTGAGGCCTCACGACCTCTGTACGGGAGAGTTCCCCCGGGATCTTCCTCATCCTGTCGGACTCGGATTCAACGTGGTTCCGTTTGACCGGAACCACGCCGATGCAAGGACGATCCAGCCCTTGATGTTCTTTCTTACGCTTCGATCGAGGCAGCGTCGACACGGAGGCCGGCACCCATCGTCGAGGAGACAGAGATCTTCTTGAGATACTGACCCTTGGCGGAGGCGGGCTTCAGCTTGTTGAGCTGGGCGATGAGAGCGTTAAGGTTCTTCTGAAGACGTTCGGCTTCAAAAGAGGCGCGACCGATCGGGGCGTGGATGATACCAGCCTTGTCGGCACGGAACTGGACCTGACCGGCCTTGGCGTTCTTGACGGCCTCGGCGACGTTCGGGGTGACAGTACCGACCTTCGGGTTCGGCATCAAGCCGCGCGGGCCGAGGATCTGACCGAGCTGGCCGACGACACGCATCGCGTCCGGGGAGGCAATGACGACGTCGAAGTCCATCTTGCCGGCCTTCACTTCGGCGGCGAGGTCGTCGAAACCGACGATGTCGGCGCCGGCGGCCTTGGCTTCTTCAACCTTGGCGCCCTGGGTGAACACGGCGACGCGGACGGTCTTGCCCGTGCCTTCCGGCATCACGACAGCGCCGCGGACGGCCTGGTCGGACTTGCGGGGGTCGATGCCCAGCTGGATGGCGACGTCGACGGATTCGTCGAACTTGGCGAGGGCCGTTTCCTTGACGAGCTGAAGAGCTTCGATCGCGGTGTAGACCTTGCCGGCTTCAACCTTCTCGGCGATAGCCTTCATACGCTTGTTGAGCTTAGCCATTAGACGCCCTCCACAATGATGCCCATGGAACGAGCCGAACCAGCGATGGTGCGGACAGCAGCATCCATGTCGGCAGCGGTAAGATCAGGTTCCTTCGTCTTGGCGATTTCTTCAGCCTGGGCGCGGGTGATCTTGCCCACCTTGTCCTGGTTCGGACGGGCGGAGCCCTTCTGGACCTTGGCAGCCTTCTTGATGAGGATGGCGGCCGGAGGCGTCTTCATGATGAACGTGAAGGACTTGTCAGCATAGGCGGTGATGACGACCGGGATCGGAAGACCGGCTTCCATACCCTGCGTCTTGGCATTGAACGCCTTGCAGAATTCCATGATGTTCAGACCGCGCTGGCCGAGGGCCGGACCGATAGGAGGCGCGGGATTCGCCTTACCAGCCGGCACTTGCAGCTTGATAAAGCCAATGATCTTCTTAGCCATTGAATAACTTCCTTATGGGTTCGAACGGCGGCGGAACCGCCTCCCCAATTTGGTTAGTTGGAAAAAGGAGGCAATATAGCACTTGGATGTGCCGCATGCAACCGAAAAATAAAACTTTTTTAAATTTTTTCGACGTCGGTGAAGTCGAGGTCGACCAGGGTGTCGCGGCCGAAGATGGACACGAAGACCTGGAGTCGGCTCTTGTCGTAGTCGACGGCTTCGACGCGGCCGTTGAAATCCTTGAAGGCGCCGTTCTTGACGCGGATTTCCTCGCCGATCGTGAATTCGATCTTGGGACGCGGCTTCTCAGCACCCTCGCCCATGATCTCCTTGATGGCGGCCACTTCGTCGTCGCTGAGCGAGACGGGGTTGTTGTTGCCGAGGAACTCGATGACGCGGGGGGTCGAGTTGACCAGGTGCCACGTCGCTTCGTTCATGACCATCTCGATGAAGACGTAGCCCGGGTACATGCGGCGTTCGCTCGTGTAGCGGCGGCCGTTGCGGACTTCCTGCACGCGTTCGATCGGCAGGAGCACCTCGCCGAAGCTCTCGGCGAGCTCGCTGCGGGCGATGCGGTCTTCAAGCGCCTTCTTGACGCTCTTCTCCATCGAGGAGTACACGTGGAGCGTGTACCACTTCTTTTCGTTCTGTTCGTTCTGTTCGCTCATCGTATCACTCCATTACAGTCGCAAAAGCCAATCGTAAAGACCCCATTCGATGATCTTGTCGACGATGGCGAGGAAAGCAGCGATGATGAGGACGAAGGCGATGACGATGCCCGTGGTGTTGAGGGTTTCCTTCTTGGTGGGCCAGACGAGTCGGCGCAGCTCCTCCCAGGACTGGCGGGCGTATCCGATGCCGCGCTTGCCCGTGGGGCTGAACCAGGCGATCACGAGGCCGAGGACGATGCCGCCGCCGAGGATGCCCAGGCGGACGCCGGTGGGCTGGTCCGTAAGCAACGAGAAGGCAACGACGCCGGCAACGGCGATGATGACGCCCAACGAGACGAGCAGAATGTCGGTCTTGCTCGAAACGGTTTCAACGTTTTGGGGATTCATGTCTTATCCTATGTCCGTGTCAGCTCGTGGATGAAGAGCGGACACTCTCAGGTAAAAATGTAGAGAACTAGATATTTTACGCATATTGAAATCCCGGCGCATCCCTTTCGAGCCGATTTCTGCATCCGCTCGTCAAAACACCGGTTTTCCAATACAGAAAAGCCAAGCGACGATCGCTCGTCACTTGGCTGTATCTTTTGGCAGGGGCAGAAGGAATCGAACCCTCAACCTACGGTTTTGGAGACCGTCGCTC
>CAJMRV010000029.1 GCA_905215795.1 uncultured bacterium
GTTGGTGGTGTGAGAGGGGAGGAGCACCGAGAGTGCTCCCCTCTACTCGATTTCAGTGGAACCGGACGGATGATGCTTACTGCATCTGACGCTTGCGGCGTTGTTCGATCTTTTCGTCGAGCGTCTTCAGTGCGGCCTTGACTTCAGCCGGGGAGACACGGGCGTTGAGCCTTCCGCTCTTCTTGAGTTCGTCGAGCTTCTTGAATGCCTTGTCGGCGGGGAGCTTCTGAAGACCGTACTTGTTCTGGATGACGAAGGCTTCACCGAGTTCCGTGCGGGCTTCATCCCAGAGACCGATCGTGGCGATGTTGACCTTCTCGGGGTACAGGCGGCCGATGCCCGTGAGCCAGAACACGGCGCAGCCCTTGTGCACGATGGTGTGGCTCTTGATGTAGTCGTCCCTGAAGAACATGGGCCTGGTCCTGTCCGAGGTGCCGATGACTTCGACCGTATCACCTGCGATCAACTTGCGGAAGATCGACTTGGTCCTCGGAGAGTCGTTGTTGATGATCACGGCGTGCGTGGCGTCCGCCGGGTCGGGCTGGTTGTACACGAAGATGGCGACCCCGGGCTTCTTGTTGTTCGGAGCGAAGCTCAGGAAGGTGAATTTGAGGCGGAAGAGCTTGCCGAGGTCGTGCTGGGCCATGTACTGGTTTCGCTCCCATTGGGAGAAGCGTTCGGCACCGTCGACCCTGGGGGTTTTGTCGATCCTGTCGGCGAGCTTCTTGCTCAGGCGTTCGTTGAAGATGCGGTCGAAGACCGGTCCGATGCCCAGTTCGGGGTCGGCGGCGATCACGCCGTCATCAAAGAGGGCGGCCTGGGGCGTGCCCTCGGGGAACATGTGGGGCGCGATGTTCGGCGCCACGTCCTCCCTTGTGAAGAGTTTGGGGATTCCGGCCGCCATCTCCATGAGGGCGGCCTTGGTCAGCGCCTTCCGCCGCTCGTTCCCCTTGTATACGGAGACTTCATGGAAATAGCGGTTCACGTCGCTTCGAAGGTTGAAGAAGGGCTTTCCGAGGGGCTTTGAGAAGCTCGTGCTCATGAAGCCGCTGGCGAAGCAATTGTCGGGATTGACCTGGATCTGATAGGTGGGGGTCGCGATGATGTCGCAGCCCGTGCGTGCCCCATGTTCATTGATCACCCTCACGCTCTTGAACCTGCTGGAGAGCTCCTGTCTCAGGATTTCCTCCCATACGTCCGTGTTGAGCTCGTAGGTCTTCGTCATCGATCTGAACACCAGGGGATTGTTGGGAACGTGGAGCAGACAGACGTCGACCGGAAAGATCTTTTCGTCGTCGGCATGACGCACGTCGTTCTGGTCAAGCGTGAGTGTGTCGCAGCCGCTAAGAATCTTCTGGTCAAGCGTGAGCGTGTCGTGCTGCGTGACGCAGCCGCAAAGAATCGCGGGCAGGACGAGGATGGCGAGTTTCTTGAGCATCGGAAAAGAGGGCTCCTGTCGTGATGGGGTTGGTCTTGTTGGAACGGCCGCCCTGGGTGGACGGCCGTTGCATGATGGGTCAGAGGGCGCCCTGCTTCCTCAGGTTCTCCTCGAAGCGCCACGAGTCGCGGCACATGTCGTCGAGGTTCTTCTCGGCCTTCCAGCCGAAGAGTTCTTCAGCAAGCGAGGGATCGGCCCAGTTCGCGGCGATGTCGCCTTCGCGGCGCGGCGCGATGGTGTAGGGGACCTTGCGGCCGCTCGCCTTTTCAAAGGCGCGGATCACCTCGAGGACGCTGTAGCCGCGGCCGCAGCCGAGGTTCACGGCTTTCCAGCCCTTCGTGCCGACGGCGTGCTCGAGTGCCTTGACGTGGCCGAGCGCGAGGTCGACGACGTGGATGTAGTCGCGAACACCGGTGCCGTCGGGCGTCGGGTAGTCGTCGCCGAAGACCTTGAGTTCCTTCAGGCGTCCGCTCGCCACGCGGGCGATGTACGGAAGGAGGTTGTTGGGGATGCCGTTGGGGTCCTCGCCGATCAGGCCGCTCGGGTGGGCGCCGATCGGATTGAAGTAGCGCAGGCAGATCGTGCTCGTTTCAGGACGGGCGATCGAGTAGTCGCGGAGCAGTCCCTCGATGTAGAGCTTTGTGCGCCCGTAGGGGTTCGTGGCGTCCTTGAGCGGGCTCGATTCGGTGAGCGGGAGCTTGTCGGGGGTGCCGTAGACGGTCGAGGAGGAGCTGAAGATGAGCGTCTTCACGCCGACGGCGTCCATCGCCTCGAGGAGCTTGATGCTCCCGCCGATGTTGTTGTCGTAGTACTCGAGCGGCTTGTGGACCGACTCGCCCACGGCCTTGAGGCCGGCGAAGTGGATGACGGCGTCGATTCGGTGTTCGCGCAGGGCCTTTTCAAGCGCCTCGCGCGAGCGGATGTCGCCCTCGACGACGGCGATCTTCGCGCCGCAGAGCTTTTCAATGCGGGCGACCGCCTCGGGCGAGGAGTTCGAGAAGTTGTCGAAGAGGACCGGGACGTGTCCGGCCTCGTGGAGCGCTACGGCCGTGTGCGAGCCGATGAAGCCCGCGCCGCCGGTGAGGAGTACGCGCATGGGGTGTCTCCTGGTTCAGGGTTGTTCGATGGTTTTGGGTTTGATGTCCTTGAGGTGGAGCACCTGCAGGGACAGGGCCCTCAGCGAGAGCTTGATCTCCAGGGAGAATAGCAGGCTCGAGCCGATGATCAGGGCCACGTCGATGAAGAGCAGCACGCCGCAGAGGTTGTTGAGGTCGAAGCCCCAGAACGTCTGGACGATGCTCGCCACGACGATGAGCGCGGAGAAGAGCGCCGAGAGCGAGAGCAGGAAGGTGCCCACCCTCAGCATGTTCGCACGCCGGTAGATGAGGCGGATCTCCGAGTCGATGTAGGGTTCGAACTCGGCCCTCGCCGAGGAGCGCTTCTTGACGAGCTGGCGGATGCGGTTGGTGCAGTGGACGAACCGGGCCGTCATGCAGAGCATCAGGAGGCCGATGCCCGACACCAGGGTGATCGGTGCGAGCGAGCCGTGGAGCATCCGGGTGAAGGTGGTGACGTCTTCGATCATTGCGGGTTCCTCCTTCCGACGGACGGGGGCAGGTGCCTCACGAGCAGCTTGAGGGCGTTGAGCGAAATCCCCACTTCGACGGTGAGCGTGAGCGTCGAGAGCACCATCAGGCCCAGGGCCGCGCCGAGCCAGAAGGCCGAGAGCAGCTGGAAGTGGTAGTGGAAGAACGTGGCGATGAGGTTCGTCGCGATCAGCAGGCCCGCCGAAACGGCCGAGAACGCGAGGAACAGCATCGAGTACCTCAGAAGCCGGCAGCGTTTGAACAAGAGGAGGATCTCGTGGTCGAGGTTCGGGTCCTCTGTGAGCCCGGACTCCTCGCGCTCCTGGATGAGCGCGCGGATGCGGTCCGTGCAGTGTGCGTACCGGTTCACCATGCAGAGCTTGATCAGGCCCACACCCGTGATCAGGGTGATCGGGGTGAGCGCGTTGTCGAGCACTAACTGGAAGTTGGAAATCATGTCGTATGCCCTCCGGCGGCGTCCTCCGGGGGGCGCCGCGCCAAGGAGCGTGGTCCTTATGTCAGGCGGGGATCAGGCCGCGCGCACGAAGTCGACCACTTCGGGGTCGACGATGCGGCGGTAGTCCTCGGTGTTGATGAAGATCGAGGCGTCGAGGCGCCCCGCGTTGAAGACGAGTTCGTCGTAACGGGTGAAGAGTTCCGGGGCGGCGATGATCTTCAGGTCGGGATGGAGGCTCACTGGGGGGACGGCGCCGAAGACCGAGCCCGTGTACTCCATCACCTCCTCGGGGCTCGCCAGCGAGCCGCGGCGGCCGCCGACGGCGGCGGCGATCTTGGAGAGGTCGGCCTGCATGTCGGCGGGAAGGACCGCGAGGACGTGCTGCTTGACGCCGTTGCCCTTGACGACCAGGCAGAGCGCCTTGGCGCCCTGGCCGAGTTCGGTGCCGCGGATCTCGGCGACGGACTTGCTCGACTTCGAGCCCGCCTCGTGCTCCATCACGCGGAAGCGGGCGCCGCCCGCCTTGAATTTGTCGCAGAGTTGTTGGAAGACGTTTTCCACCATGGTTTTTTCTCTATCTTGTCGGTTGTCTCCGGAGCCGGACGTATTGCCCTGGTCGGCAGGCCCGCCGGCTCGGAATGAGGGAGGCGGGAGGCCTTCTCGGAGCCCCTCCCGCGGGTCCATCCATTGTACTCCGAGGTGCCCGGGCGACGCCTCCGGGCGCCCCCGCTCGGAGCCGGGGAGCCGGTCCCGGCTTTGGTATACTCCCCCGAAGGCGTCCCTTGCTCGGTCCCGCACGGGTTCCGGAGGGAGGGACAGGGCGTGCGCGGGGCGCACGCCGCACTTTCCGGAGACCATCCACACATGGCAGAAAAGAAACTACCCGAGGGAACGCTCATCGCGCTCGACTTCGGACTCTCGCGCATCGGCGTGGCGCGCGGCTCGACCCTGTTGAGGGAGGCCGTCCCGCTCACGATCATCCATGCCAAGACGAAGGCGGACCGCTGGAGCGGTCTGGACGCCGTCGTCTCGGAGTGGGAGCCCGTCGCCTTCGTCGTGGGGGTCCCCCGCCACGGGGACGGCACCCCGACCACGATCACGGCCACCTGCGAGAAGTTCGCCCGCCAGGTCGCGGCACGCTACTGCCGCCCCTCGTTCACGGTCGACGAACGCTACTCCTCGGTCGTCGTCGAGTCCGACGCGGACTACATCGACGACGAAGCCGCCGCCGTGATCCTCGGCCAGTATTTCCTAGAACACCCCTCCGCGTGAGGGGCCCGTCGATTCGAATCGACCTCTTCTTCTCGGTGAAACATGCGAACCATCAAGGGAGTCTGCCGGCTCGCCGGCCTCGTCGCCTTCATCCTCTTCGTCTTCCTCTTCGTGCTGATCTGCTTCCCGTTCATGAACTGGAAGCTCAGGGGCCGCTGGATCCGCTTCTGGGCCGCCAGGCTCCCGCGGGTGCTCGGCATGACGGTCTCGGTTTCGGGCGATGTTCCACGTGAAACATCAAGGCTTTACGGCCGCGCCCCGGGCGAGACGGGCTACCTCGTCGTCGCCAACCACATCTCGTTCGTGGACGTTTTCGCCCTCGACGCGGTGCTTCCCTGCCAGTTCGTCGCCAAGAGCGAGATCGCCCGCTGGCCCGTCTTCGGCAGCATCTGCCGTCATGCGGGCACGCTCTTCATCGACCGCGGCTCGCGCCGCTCGATCGTGGAGATCGTCAAGCTGCTCTCGGGCTCCCTGAAGGAGGGCGGAAACGCGCTCTTCTTCCCCGAGGGGACCGTCGCCGACGGCCTGGCGCTCCTGCCGTTCCATCCCAACCTCTTCGAGGCGGCCGTCCAGACGGGCGCCGACGTGCTCCCCGTGGCCGTCCACTACACGGTCGACGGACGCCTCTCGGACGTGGCCTCCTATGCGGGCCACCAGTCGATGTGGGACGTCGTCAAGCGCATCGTCTTCTCCGAGGGCGTCGGCGTGCACGTCGAGGTGCTCGCCCCGATCCCCGCGGCGGGCGAGACGCGCCAGAGCCTCTCCGAGAAGTCCTCGGCCGCCATCGCCGCCGCGATCGGCGTGCCCGACGCCACGCTCGAGAAGAAGCGCGAGCTCGAGAGGAGGCTCGCCGCCGGGGAGTGATCCCGGAGGTGGTCCCCAATCATGAAGAAGGCCGCGGCTCCCTGAAGGAGCGGCGGCCTTTCCGTATTCTCGAGGGCCTCAGTAGGCGAGCGGATCCTGGTAGCAGGGACACACCTCGACGGTGAAGCTGCGTTCGGGGAGGCGCACGGCCGTGAGGCTTCCGCCCCAGAGGCAGCCCGTGTCGATCGCGACGACGTCGGGGCGGTTCACCAGGCCGAGCGTGGACCAGTGGCCGAAGACGATCGGCTTGTCCCACTTGACGCGGTGCTCGTAGTCGAACCAGGGCACGAAGCCCGCCGGGGTCTTCTGGGGGTTGTCCTTGAGGCGGTAGTCGGGCACGCCCGTCTTTTCGTCGACGAGACGGATGCGGGTGAACGAGTTGAGCACGGCCTGGAGGCGCTTCTCCTCGGGAAGGTCGGGCGCCCAGTCGGCGTCGCCGTACATGTGGAAGAGCTCCTCCCTCCACTCCGGACTCCTCAGACGCTCCTCGACGAGGCGGGCCTGGGTGCGGGCGGTCTCCACGTCCCACGTGGGGTGCACGCCCGCGTGCACGAAGACGGCGTCCTCGTCCTCGATCATCAAGGGGCGCGTCCTCAGGAAGTCGAGCAGGTCTTCAGCGTCGGAGGCGCCCAGGATGTCGGCGATCGTGTCCTTGCGGCTCATGCGCCTCACGCCCGCGTGCACCGCCAGGAGGTGCAGGTCGTGGTTGCCGAGCACGCACCGGGCGCGGTCCCCGAGGGAGATGATCCGGCGCAGCGTCCCCAGGGAGTCGGGACCGCGGTTGACGAGGTCGCCGACGAAGACGAGGGGGACGTCCTTGGGGAGGCGTTCAAGAAGGGCTTCGAGGCTCGGCAGGCACCCCTGCACGTCGCCGATGGCGATAACCGGATCACTCATGGTACAAAATGCGTATGGCTTCGTTAAAATCTATGGAGCTCCGTGGGACGACGCCCCCGGAGCCTTCCATTCTAACCTTTCCCAATCACGAGACATGAAACCCGTACGCAAAGTAGTCTTCCCCGTCAACGGCCTGGGGACCCGATTCCTGCCGGCCACCAAGGCCATGCCCAAGGAGATGATCCCCGTCGTCGACAAGCCCCTCATCCAGTACGCTGTCGAAGAGGCCGTGGCCGCCGGCGTCACGGACCTGATCTTCGTGACGGGCCGCAACAAGCGCTCGATCGAGGACCACTTCGACAACTCCCCTGAACTCGAGCGTGAACTCGAGAGCAAGGGCAAGTACGAGCTCCTCGAGATCCTGAAGAGCATCGTCCCCGAAGGCGTCAACTGCATCTACATCCGCCAGCCCCGCGCGCTCGGCCTGGGCCACGCGGTCCTCTGCGCCCGCCCGGTCGTGGGCGACGAGCCCTTCGCCGTGATCCTCGCCGACGACCTCGTCGCGAGCGAGACCTCCTGCATCAAGCAGCTCGTCGACGTGCGCACCGCCAACAAGGGCGGCTGCGTCGTGGCCGTCCAGGACGTCGCCCCCGAGGAGACGAAGGCCTACGGCATCGTGAGCGTGGACGACAACGAGAAGGCCACCTCGCGCATGCGCGGCATCATCGAGAAGCCCGACCCGGCCGTCGCCCCGTCGCGCATGGCCGTGATCGGCCGCTACGTCTTCGAGCCGGAGATCTTCGACGAGCTCGAACGCGTCCAGCCGGGCGTGGGCGGCGAGATCCAGCTCACCGACGGCATCAGCGCCGTGCTCGAGGACGTTCCCGTCTACGCGCACCGCTTCAAGGGCACGCGCTTCGACTGCGGCTCCAAGCAGGGCTTCATCGACGCCACGGTGCACATGGCGAGGAAGCGCGGCTTCCTGATCCGCTGAGCCCTCTGAAGAGGACATGAAAAAAGAGGATCATCCTGCAGGATGATCCTCTTTTCACATGCATTGGCCGAACGGGCGGGGGCGTTGTCCTCAGCCCTTCCTCACCTTTTCGAGGAGCTTCGTCGTCGAACGGGCGTGCTCGAAGGCGATCGTCACGGCGCGGCCGCCCCAGGTCGCGGCGAGCTTCGCTTCGGGAAGGTCGTCGACTTCGTAGTCGCCGCCCTTGACGTAGATGTCCGGACGGGCGCGTTCGACCGCCTCGAGGGGGACCTTGTCGGGGAAGATCACGACGAGGTCCACGGATTCGAGCGCCGCGAGCAGCATGGCGCGGTCCACCTCGTCGTTGATCGGACGGTCCTCGCCCTTGCCGAGCATCTTCACGGAGGCGTTGGAGTTGACCGCCACGACGAGGCTCGCGCCGAGCGAGCGCGCCTGGGCGAGATAGGTGACGTGGCCCCGGTGGAGGATGTCGAAGACGCCGTTGGTCATGACGACCGGATGGGCGAGGGCGGCTGCACGGCGGGGGAGTTCCTCGAGCGTGCAGAGCTTCTTCTCGAAATCGGGGGCGGGGAGGCGTTGGCTCATTTGTCGTTCCTGTTGAGGAGTTGGCGGCCCCAGGGCGAGCGGACCGCGTCGAGGAGCGAGGCGTAGGCCCCGGTCCGGTGGGTCGAGGCGAGCGGCGCCTCGCGTCCGTCCTTGCCGAGCATGATCCGGTGCGGGCAGCCCGCAAGGCTTCCCGCCTCCATGTCGCCCGGCTTGTCGCCGAACATCACGGACCGGGAGAGGTCGATGCCGAGCTCGGCGGCGGCGCGCGTGAGCATGCCCGGGGCGGGCTTGCGGCAGCCGCATTCCATCCGGTAGGCGCCGACGGCCTTCTCGGGATGGTGCGGGCAGAAGTACACGCCCGAGAGCGGGGCGCCCGCGCGGGCGAACTCCGCCTTCATCCATTCGGTGAGGCGTTTGAAGTCCTCCTCCGAGTAGTAGCCGCGGCCGATGCCCGACTGGTTGGTGACGACGACGAGGAGGAAGCCCGCCTCATGGAGCGCGCGGGCGGCTTCGAGCACGCCCGGCACCCATTCGAACTCCTCCTGCTTGTGGACGTAGGCGTGGTCGATGTTGATCACGCCGTCCCGGTCGAGAAAGGCCGCGCGGTGCATCATTCGACGGTCGGGTAGGCCTTGAGGAGTTCGCGCATGTAGTCGGCCGTGCCTTCCTCGACGGAGGAGAAGCGCACGTCGCAGCCCGCGAGGCGCAGGTTGTCGAGGTTGGCCTGGGTGTAGGCCTGGTAGCGGCCCTTGAGCGCTTCGGGGAAGGGGATGTACTCGAGCTCGCCCGAGGCCACGGCCTCTTCGAGCGTGAGGGCCTTCTTGCCGTCGTGTTCGCGCAGCGTGTTGATCACGGTGAGCGAGACGTCGTTGAAGCTCTGGGCGCGGCCCGTGCCGAGGTTGTAGATGCCGCTCACGGGCTTGTTGATGAAGTGCATCAGGACCTTGTTGATGTCCTTGATGTAGACGAAGTCGCGCTGCTGCTCGCCGTTGCCGTAGCCGAGGCAGCCTTCGAAGAGCTTGACGCGGCCTTCGCGGCGGTACTGGAAGTACTGGTGGAAGGCGACGCTGGCCATGCGGCCCTTGTGCTGTTCGTGCGGACCGTAGACGTTGAAGTACCTCAGGCCGATCACGGGGGCCTTGAGGTCGTTCATCTCGCGGCGCAGCACCTGGTCGAAGAGATACTTGGAGTAGCCGTACACGTTGAGCGGCGCCTCATAGCGGACGTCCTCGATGAACTCCGTGCGGGCGCCGTAGGTGGCGGCCGAGGAGGCGTAGATGAACGGGATCTGGAGTTCCTGGGCCCAGCGGTACAACTCGAGCGTGTAGCGGAAGTTGTTCTCCATCATGTAGCGGCCGTCGTGCTCCATGGTGTCCGAGCAGGCACCCTCGTGGATGATCAGTTCCGGAGCCGGGAGCGAACGGGCGCGAACGCGCTCGATGAAGTCGCGCTTGTCGAAGTAGTCCGAGATCCTGCACTTGGCGAGGTTCTGGAACTTGTTGCCGTTCTCGAGGTTGTCGACCGCGATGATGTCGGTGTGGCCCGCGGCGTTGAGGGCGAGCGTGTTGTTGCAGCCGATGAAGCCGGCCGCGCCGGTCACGATGATGCTCATTTGCTGGATCCTTGGTTATTTTCCGAAGAGTTCTTGATAGGAGACGGAGGCGGTGCCGAGCTTGCCGACGACGATGCCGCCCGCACGGTTGGCCGTCCTCACCGCCTCGACGATGCCCGCGCCGGTGGCGATCATGGTCGAGAGCACGGCGATCACGGTGTCGCCCGCGCCCGAGACGTCGTAGACCTCGCGCGCCTGGGCGGGGAAGTTGTCGACGCCGTCGCGCTTGAAGAGGGTCATGCCTTCTTCGCTCCGGGTGAGGAGCACGTACTCGAGTCCGAGGTGTTCGCGCAGGTTCTGGGTCTTCTCGACGAGGTCGGCCTCGTCGCGCCAGCGACCGACGACCTGCTGGAGCTCGGCGCGGTTCGGGGTGATGATGGTCGCGCCGCGGTAGCGCTCGTAGTCGTCGCCCTTGGGGTCGACGAGCGTGGGGATGTTCTTGCTCCGGGCGTACTCGATCATGCGCACGATGTGGCTCAGGCCGCCCTTGCCGTAGTCGGAGAGCACGAGCGTGTCGGCCTTCTCGAGAAGGGCCGGGAAGCGGTTGAGGTTCTTGAGGAGGAGCTCCTCGCCCGGGGTGGCCTCGAAGTCGCAGCGCAGCATCTGCTGCTGGCGCGCGACCACGCGCAGCTTCACCGTCGTCGGGAGGCGCGGGTCGAATTCGAGTTCGGGGTGGATGCCCGCCTCGAGGGCGAGTCCGCGGATGCGTTCGCCCGCTTCGTCCTGGCCCACCACGGAGATGAGCGAGGCGTTGGCGCCGAGGTCGGCGATGTTGAGGGCGACGTTGGCGGCGCCGCCGAGTCGTTCCTCGCGGCGTTCGATGCGCACGACGGGGACCGGGGCTTCCGGGGAGATGCGTTCGGCGTCGCCGAACCAGTAACGGTCGAGCATCGCGTCCCCGGCCACGAGGACGCGCGCCTTCTGGATGGTTTCTATATTCATGCTGTTTTGCCGCCAGCAGGAAATGGCGGCTCGTTGTCTGTTCGTTGGGGTTGATTTTAACCGCAACCCCCGCGGTGCGTCAGCCGGGCGCCCTCTTTGTCGCCCAAGCGGGGGCTTTTTCGGAGTGCGGACGGGGCGCAATTCGTTAAAATGACGGTTGTTACAAAATAGATGGAGTCGTCAATGACTTTGGATCCCTCGATTTTCAAGGCCTATGATATCCGCGGAATCGTGGATGAAAACCTGACCGAAGAGGTCGTCAGGAACGTGGGCCGCGTCCTCGGCACGTGGGCCGTCGAAGCCGGCCGCGATACCTTCTGCGTGGGCCGCGACGGCCGCCTCTCCGGCGAGCGCCTCTCGGCCGCCCTCGTCGAGGGCATCGCCTCGGCGGGCATCACGGTGCTCGACATCGGCATGGCCCCGACGCCCGTGCTCTACTTCGCCACGCACCACTTCGGCAACGGAACGGGCGTCGCGGTGACGGGTTCGCACAACCCGCCCGAGTACAACGGCCTGAAGATGCTCCTGGCCGGACTCACGCTCTACGGCGACAAGATCCAGGCCCTCCGCGAGGCCGTCGAGGCCGGCGCCTGGAACGAGGCCTACGAACCCGGCGAAGTCCGCCGCGTGGACGTCATCGACGCCTATCTCGAGAAGATCACCTCCACGGTGAAGCTCCAGCGCCCGCTGAAGATCGCCATCGACGCCGGCAACGGCGTGGCCGGTCCGACCGCCGAACGCCTCTTCAAGGGCCTCGGCTGCGAGGTGACCCCGCTCTTCACCGACATCGACGGCACCTTCCCGAACCATCATCCGGACCCCTCGAAGCTTCCGAACCTCGTCGACCTGCAGGCCGCCGTCAAGGCGGGCGGACTCGACGTGGGCCTGGCGTTCGACGGCGACGGCGACCGCCTCGGCGTGGTCACCCCCAACGGACGCGTCATCTTCCCGGACCGCCAGATGATGGTCTTCTCGAAGGCCGTCCTCGAGGCGCATCCCGGCGCGCCGATCGTTTACGACGTGAAGTGCTCTCGCTCCCTGGTCGCCTGGATCCGCGACCACGGCGGCGTGCCGACGATCTCCCGCACGGGCCACTCGCTCGTCAAGCGCATGCTCCGCGAGACCGGGGCGCCGCTCGCCGGCGAGATGTCCGGCCACATCTTCTTCAACGACGAGCGCTGGTTCGGCTTCGACGACGGCCTCTACGCCGGTGCGCGCCTCCTCGAGATCCTCTCCGCCGAGGAGAATCCGGGCGCCTTCCTCGAGTCGCTCCCCGACACCTGCTCGACGCCGGAACTCAACGTCCCGATGACGCGCGAACAGGTCGTCCGCGTGATCGAGGCCATGAGGAACACCTCCTTCGAAGGCGCCTCCGACATCATCACGATCGACGGCATCCGCGTCGAGTGGCCCGACGGCTTCGCCCTCGCGCGTCCCTCGAACACGACGCCCGTCCTGGTGCTCCGCCTGGAAGGCGACACCCCGGAGGCGCTCGAACGCGTCCGCCGCGTCTTCCTCACCGCCCTGAAGGCCGCGGACCCCTCCATCGAACTGCCCCTGTGAGGCTTCCGATCCATGACTGAGAAAGCTCCGTTCTTCCGGGATTCCGGGCGCGCAGAACCGCGCAAGGCCTGCGGCATCGAACTCGACTTCGGCCGCCAGCGCCTCACGGGATCCGACTTCGATTCGCTGCTCGCGCTCGCCGCCGAGCGGCGCGTCCTCGAACGCCACCGCGCCATGATCGCGGGCGAGGTCGTCAATCCCTCCGAAAAGCGTCCGGCCCTGCACACCTCGCTGCGCTCCTTCTCGAGCCGCAGCCCCGAGTACGAGGCGGTGCGCGCCGAACGCAAGCGCTTCCTCGACTTCGCCGGGGACGTGCGCGAGGGACGCCGCCTGGGCTGCCGCGGCCACCGCATCACCGACGTGATCAACGTCGGGATCGGCGGCTCCGACGTGGGTCTGAGGACCGTCTACAACGCCCTGAGGAGCCCGACCCCGGAGGTGCGCCTGCACTTTTTGGCCGCCGCCGACGGCATCCAGCTCGAACGCATCCTCGCCGCGTGCGATCCGCGCTCGACCCTCGCCGTGATCTCCTCGAAGAGCTTCAAGACGCGCGAGACCATGGTCAACGCCGCCGCGATCGACCAGTGGTTCCTCAACGCGGGCATCGTCGGCCTGGACCGCCGCCACCACATGGTGGTTGTCTCCGCCGCCCCCTCGGCCGCCAAGGTCATGTGCCTGCCCGAGGAGAACCTCTTCCACTCCTGGAAATGGGTGGGCGGACGCTTCTCGGTCTGGGGCGCCACGGGGCTTCCCGTCGCGATCGCCCTTGGGGCCGCCAAGTTCGAACAGTTCCTGCGAGGCGCGGAGATGATGGACCGCCACTCGCTCGAGGCGGCTCCCGAAGAGAACATCCCGCTCCTCGTCTCGCTCTTCTCCTACTGGAACTCCACGCGCTGGCTGATGAGCTCGCACTGCCTGCTCCCCTACGACGAGCGTCTCACCGACCTCGTCCCGTGGCTCCAGCAGCTCGAGATGGAGTCCTTGGGCAAGTCCCCGGCGGACGCCTCCGGGCGCCCGACGGGCCAGTCGGTCTGGGGCTGCCACGGCAACCAGGCCCAGCACAGCTTCTTCCAGTGGCTCCGCGAGGGCACGTCCCGCTCGAGTATCGACCTGATCTGGTGCGAGATGCCGAGCCACCGCTTCGCCGAACACCACCGCTGCCTGCTCGCCAACGCGCGCGCCCAGGCCGAGGCCCTCGTCGAACGCGAGGACGAGAAGGGCTGCTTCAACGCGCTCACCACGATCGCCATGCAGGCGGTGACCCCCTCGAGCCTGGGGTCCCTGATGGCGATGTACGAACACAAGACGACGATGCTCGGCACGCTCTACGGTCTCAATCCGTTCGACCAGCCGGGCGTCGAGTTCGGCAAGCGACTCAGCCTGGAGCTCGAACGCTCCGGCTCCAACTGAACATAGGTCCGTCCCGTGAAGATCCTCATAGTCAAGACGTCCTCGATGGGCGACATCATCCATGCCCTTCCGGTGGCGTGGGACATCGCGCACGCTTTTCCGGAGGCCCGCATCGACTGGGCCGCGGAGGCCTCCTTCCGCGACATCCCCCGGATGAGCCCCTTCGTCGATGAAATCAAGGTGAGCCGCTTCAGGGGGTGGAGGAAGTCCATCCTCTCGAAGGCCACCCGCGACGAGGTCGCCGCCCTCAAGGCCGACCTCGCCTCCGAACACTACGACGCGGTCGTCGACCTGCAGGGGCTCGTGCGCTCCGCCTGGCTCGCCAGCTGGACCCGGGTCCCCGTGACGGGTTACTCCCGCCGCGCCGCCAAGGAACCCCTGGCGGCCTGGTTCTACGAGAAGACGCTCGAGTACCCGGCTTCGATCCCGACGGTGCGCCGCTACCGTGCGGCCGCGGCCGAGGCCCTCGGCTACGAGGTCGACCTCGAACGGGTACACTA
>CAJMRV010000030.1 GCA_905215795.1 uncultured bacterium
ACTCGAGATCCCATTACCCGCCTAAAAGTGTATCTAGCAGGCGGGAATTTGGGATCCAGGGTCCGCGGCCTCAGCCGTGGAGCACCGAGTAGAAGAGGGCGGTCGCCGCGAGCCAGAAGACGATGGCCGAGACGAAGGCGAGGACGACGACGAGCACCGGGTGCCAGCCGCGCTTGAATCCGAACCAGAGCATGAGGCCGGCGCCCGCGAGTCCCGCGAGGCCGAAGTAGCGCGCGATGCCGAAGCCCGCGAAGGCGAGCAGGCCGTAGCCCATCCGTCGGCGCCAGCCGGTGGGGCGCTTCGCCGCAGTGGCATCGGGTAGTGCTTCCGGGGCCGCCTCCTCCTTCTTCGATTCCGTCATGTCAGAGGACCTCGGGCGGGAGCACTTCGAAGTGCAGGCGTCCGCCGAGCTTTTCGATCGCCTCGACGAGGGGATCGATCTTCGTGGGGTGCGAGAGCTTCATCAGGCGGGAGACTTCCTGGGGGCGGCATCCGAGAAGGCGTGCCATTTCCGAGACGCCCACCTTCTGGCGGCGCATCAGCGCGATGAACTGGAGCTTGACGGCATGCGAGGTGTTGAGGCGGTGGAGCCCCTCGCCCGCGTGGGCCCGGTGGTCGAGTTCGGAGGGTTCGTGGCTCTTGAGGAAGTCCTCGATGGCGGCGACGATCTCGTCCTCGAGCTTGCCGAGGAGCACCTCGATGGTGATCCCCACGGGACGGCATTCGGGCAGGGCGCGCAGACGCGCCGCGTACTCGCCCTCGGGCGTGCGTTCGATCGTGTAGGCGAATGAAGTGGGGCAGAGCATGTTCGACTCCCGTTGTCTTCGTTGGATTGGAGGAAGTTCCGGGATTAGTCTAGCACGGGCGCCAGGGCGGACAGCCTCTGGGAGGGGAGCCCTGGAAGGGCTCCAGCATGGAAAAACCTCGGGGTTTTCCATGATTTTTGGAGCGCGGGCTCGTACAATGGGGGGCTACGGACGAAAAAAAAGCGCTCCTTTGAAAGGAAGCGCTCATTTTCCGAACCTCGCTGAGAGGAATTCGGTGTGGTGCCCGGAAAAGGACTCGAACCTTCACGGCCGTTAAGCCACCAGCACCTGAAGCTGGCGTGTCTACCAATTTCACCATCCGGGCAAACCGATCTCGTACGCGTTTCGCGTCTCGAGAGCACGAATTATCACCAATCAAGGTACACTTGTCAAGGATTCCCTCCCCCGAAATGGCCCTAAAAGGGTCAAAATTGCCATGAATGCGGTATGGGGGACGTGAAAATAACAAGAAAGAGAACACATTTGATGAAACAACAGACGACGAAATCGTCAAGCAAGCCCCGTTCGAGTGAACGGGACGTCTGCGACGCCCGCCTTGAAAAGGCCCTGGGCGCGCTCAAGGAACCCGTCGACGTCGACGGGTTCGCCCGCGACTACTGCCGGGCACTCCGCGGCAAGGACAAGCCGGCCCCCGATGAAGTGAAGGCCCTGCTCAAGCGCAGGTCCGCCCTGGGCGGCTGCCGCATCGTGAAGGCCCTCGGCGGCCGATTGATCGTCCCCGAATCCTGCGGCTTCGAGCCCGAGGAGGTGAGGATCGTCACCAAGTCCTACGACGGCGAACTCGGATGCGTCTCCTCGGGAGACCCCGTCAAGTTCCCCGTCTGGGTCTCCCCCTCGCAGGCCGAGGGACTCCTCGTCAGCGACACCATCTGGTATTGGTCCGGCAAGGCCGGCCCCATGGTGCTCGGCCTCGCCTCGAGGAGCCTGAGCGCCACCGGCCGTGTCGAGCGCGATCCCGAGACGGGCGCGCTCTCCGTGGCCGCCGCGGGCACGAGGATCCTCGTGACCGACGAACAGGCCGCCGCCGCGAAGCTCAAGCGCCGCGACATCGCCCGCGTCGAATGCGTCTTCACGCATCCGTGGGGTCTCGACGAGGCGAGCCAGAAGGCCATGTGGACCTGGAGCCACGAGAACACCGCCACCTCCGTGAGGAGGCTCCGCCATCAGAGCCGCGGCGCCGAGCAGGAGCTCGAGATCGCCTCGCTCGAACACGGCGTTCCCGTCGACTTCTCCGAAGCGGCCCTGAAGGAGGCCGCCCGTCTTCCCGACGCCGTGCGCGCGGGCGACCGACGCGGCCGCAAGGACCTCCGCAAGATCCCCTTCGTGACGATCGACGGCGAGGATTCCCGCGACTTCGACGACGCCGTGTGGGGTGAACGCCTTCCCGACGGCCGCTGGCACCTCATGGTCGCCATCGCCGACGTGAGCCATTACGTGCGTCCCGGCTCCGCGCTCGAACGCGACGTTCAGGAACGCTGCACGAGCGTCTACTTCCCGATCTCCGTCGTGCCGATGCTCCCCGAGAAGCTGAGCAACGGCCTGTGCTCGCTCAACCCCGACGAGGACCGTCTGGCGATGGTCGCCGACATGGTCTTCTCCGAGCGCGGCGACAAGGTCGAGGAGTGCGACTTCGTCAAGGCGGTCATCCGCTCGCACGCGCGCCTCACCTACAACCAGGTCTGGGACGCCATCCGCGACCTCAAGGGGGCCCGGAAGGTCCTGAAGGGCCGCTGGCAGGACGTCGAATCGCTCTACGAACTCTACAAGCTCCTGCGAAAGCAGCGCACGCTCCGTCATGCGCTCGACTTCGAGGCGCCCGAGACGAAGGCCATCCTCACCGAGGACCATCAGATCGAGGGCTTCGAGCTGCGCGAAATGAACGATGCGCACCACCTGATCGAGGAGATGATGCTCGCCGCCAACGTCTGCGCGGCCGCCTTCGTCCTCGAACACAACCGCCGCAGCCTCTTCCGCGTGCATGACCATCCGAGCCCCGAGAAGCTCGGCGAGCTCGTGCCGATCGCCCGCTCCTGCGGGGTGCGCCTCGTCGAGGACGACGCGGCCTCCTGGGCCGAGCTGATCGAACGCACCAAGGAGGACCCGGTCCTCCAGGTGCAGATCCTGCGCTCGATGGCCCGCGCCGAATACACGCCGCACAACATCGGCCACTTCGGCCTGCAGTACGGTCATTACGCGCACTTCACCTCGCCGATCCGCCGTTATCCGGACCTGCTCCTGCACCGCGTTATCAAGGGCATCCTCTCGCGCCGCATCTACCGTCCCGAACTGGCCGTGGACGCCTCCGAATTCGCTGCGAGCCGCCACATGGAACGCCTGAACGGCAACGCCGGACGCGACGAGAACGCCCCGAAGCTCTCCAAGAAGGACGCCGAGGACCTCGCCGTCTGGGAGACGCTCGGCATGATGTGCTCGGTCGCGGAACGCCGCGCCGACGACGCCACGCGCGACGTCATGAACTACCTCAAGTGCGACTGGCTCCAGAAGCACCGCCGCGAGACCTTCGAGGCGAAGGTCGTCGGGATCATCGACGCGGGCGTGTTCGTCCAGATCGTCGACTCGGCGATCGACGGCTTCGTGCACGTCTCGCAGCTCGGCCGCGAATGGTTCGCCCGCGAGGGCGAGCGCCTCGTCGGCGAATGGGGTTCCGAAATCCAGATGGGCGACGTCTTCAACGTGCGCGCCGAGGAGATCGACTTCGACAAGCGCCGCATCTCCTTCAAGGTCGTCGGCCTCGAACAGAGCCTCGACGAGAACGAACGCCGCCATGAGGAGCGCGAGGAGGCCATGAAGGTCCTCGAGGCTCGTCATGCACACGATGCGCCGGCGAAGGCCGGCTCGAAGAAGGATTCCAGGAAGAAGGACTCCAAGAAGAAGGACGCCGGGAAGAAGGCCTCTCCGGCCGGTGAATCCGCTCCGAAGGTGAAGACCGTGAAGGGCGCCGCGAAGGCGGTCGCCAAGCCGGCCGCCAAGGAAGTCGCCGGGGATGTCGTCAAGGAGGTCGCCAAGGAGGTCGTTGTGAAGGTCGGCAGGACCGCCGCGAAGGTGGCCGCCAGGATGCGCTCCGCCTCGGCCGCGCTCTTTGCCGCGCCGAACCGTCCGTCCGACGCCGCCGAAGCCGACGAGGTTCCGGAGGGATTCCACAACACCGGCTGGGACGATTACGACGATGACGTCCCCGAAGCCGTTTTCGACGGGGGTCACGACGAGCCCGAAGCGGGCCTCCCCCTGATCGAGCGCGGTCTCGAGATCGCCAGCCGCCGTGCCGGCAGCCGCGGCAGGGGCCGCAAGCCCAGGATCGAGGTGAAGGACGACGGGATCTTCATCCCGATGGACGTCGCCGAGGAGCTCGCCCTCGCGCAGCTCGAACTCGCCGGCTACCCGATCCGAAAGAAGTCCCGTCTGGGCCGCGATCCGCAGCCCCGTGACGAGGGCGGCTCCAGGAGGGGCGCCTCCGATGCGTTCGGGAAGTCCGCCGGGAAGTCCCCGAAGAAGTCCTCGAGGAAGACCCGCGGCGGAAAGCCCGCCTCGAAGTCCGCCAAGTCCGGCAAGGCGCCGAAGAAGTCCTCCGGGAAGAAGCCCGCCAAGGCGGCCGCTCCGAAGAAGGACCGTCGCCGCCGCGGCTGAGGCACCGGCAAGGGGGAGGGACCGTGATCAAAAGCGGTCCCGTCCGTCGCGTCGAAGACGGGGAATCAGTACAATGACGGCTCCCCGGAGACGACGCGGCCAGCCCACGCCGGCCCCGCGGGGACCGGACGCCATGAAAGGACGTCCCGTCCCCTGCAACAGAACATTGATGAAAAGAGTTGGAAACACACCGTGAGTGAAAAGAACGTTGTTTTGAGCGGCTTCCATGCCGTCGGCGCCCGAGTGAAGATGGCGCCCGAAACGATCGACGTCGTCTACGTCGATCCCTCCCGCAAGGACAAGCGCATGCGTGAACTGCGCGACAAGCTCGTCGCCGCCGGCGTGCGCGTGATGAACGCCGCCCAGGACCGCCTCGACGGGATGAGCCCGAACGTGCCCCACCAGGGCGTGGTCGCCATCGCCCGTGAGCGCGAGTCCACGATGGACTTCGGCGAGCTGCTCGACTCGATCAACGACGAGACGCTCCTGCTGATCCTCGACGAGGTCACCGACCCGCGCAACTTCGGCGCGTGCCTCCGTGTGGCCGACGCCGCCGGCGTCCAGGCCGTGATCGTCACCAAGAACCGCTCCGCCAAGGTCACCCCGGCCGCCGCCAAGGCCGCCGCCGGTGCCGTTGAGACGGTCCCCGTCGTCGAGGTGGTCAACCTCGCCACGGCGATCCTCGAACTCCAGGACGCGGGCGTCACCGTGGTGGGCACCGCGGGCGAGGCCGAGCACGACATCTACGAATTCGACCAGACCGGCGCGTTCGCCTGGGTGCTCGGCGCCGAAGGCGACGGCCTGAGGAAGCTCACGCGCCGCCGCTGCGACGACCTCGCGAGCATCCCGATGCTCGGCGCCGTCTCGAGCCTCAACGTCTCGGTCGCCTCGGGCATCTGCCTCTACGAGTCCGTGCGCCAGCGAAAGGCGAAGGCGGACTGATCGTCCCGCACCGATTTCCGGCGGGGCCCGCCTCCGGGCGGGGTCCCGTCGACCAGGGTGGTTCCGCGCACAAAAAACGCGGTGGAATCACCCGCCGCGTTGTTTTTTAGTATAAAATAACGCACTTTCTGTCCTTGCTACACCTGAAATAGACGCTCAGGGTAGCTTTTTCCGTAAGGAGGCCTAATGCGTCACTATGAACTTTGCATCATCGTGCACCCTGATCAGTCCGAACAGGTTCCCGCGATGATTGAACGTTACAAGACCCTCGTTGCTGAACAGGGCGGCCAGATTCATCGTATTGAAGACTGGGGCCGTCGTCAGCTCGCTTATCCGATCGAGAAGCTCGTGAAGGCTCACTATGTTCTCATGAACATCGAATGCTCGAACGAAACGCTCGCAGAAATCGAAAACGGCTTCCGTTTCAACGATGCTGTTCTCCGTCACCTCACGGTCAAGACGAAGAAGGCTGAAACGGCTCCCTCCCCGATGATGAAGGTCGTCGAGAAGGAAGAGGCCAAGAAGGTTGCTGCTGAAGCGGCTGCTCAGGAAAACAAGGGCAACTAACCGCCCCGTTTTCCCGCGTTTAGGAAGACGCATGAATTCGATCGAAATCACCGGGACCCTCACGCGGAGCGAAGGCGTCCGCATGACCCTCGGTGGCGATGAAGTGTTCGAAGGTGTTCTTCACCATCGATCCGAAGTCCTCGAAGCGGGCGTTCCCCGCAAGTTGGAATTCGACTTCAACGCGGTGGCCTACGGGCCCGTTGCGGAGCGCTTGAACAAGCTCCCGCTCGGACGAGACCTTCATCTGAAGGGCTTCGTCGCCCCCCGGTCCATGCGGACTCAATTCCTACTCGTACACATCACGGATTTTAATTAAGGAGCTAACTATGGCTTTCGGTGCTAAGGGTAAGGGCAACCGCCGTCGTCCCCAGCAAAACTCGCTTTTCAAGCGTAAGAAGTTCTGCCGTTTCACGGTCGAGAACGTTGAACAGATCGATTACAAGGATGTCGACACGCTTCGTGACTTCATCCAGGAAAACGGCAAGATCATGCCGGCCCGTCTGACGGGTACCGCCGCCCGTTACCAGCGTCAGCTGGAAACGGCCATCAAGCGCGCCCGCTTCCTCGCCCTGTTGCCCTACACGGACAACCAGTAATCGCCAAGGAGTAATATCAATGCAAGTCATTTTGCTCGAAAAGATCGTTCACCTCGGCGAACTCGGCGACATCGTCAAGGTCAAGGACGGCTATGCCCGTAACTTCCTGATCCCGGGTGGCCACGCCAAGCGCGCCACCAAGGCCGCCATCGCTGAATTCGAAGCCCGTCGTGCTGAACTCGAACGCCTCCAGGCCGAACGCGTCGCCGCTGCCCAGCAGATCGCCGACACGATCAACGAAGGCGAAATCGAGATCACCAGCAAGTGCGGTGTTGACGGCCGTCTCTTCGGTTCCGTCACCAACGCCGACATCGCTGCCGCGATCGACGCCAAGTACAACCTGACGATCAAGAAGAGCCAGGTCCGCACCCCGTTGGGCGCGATCAAGGCTGTCGGCGACTACGTCATCACCATCGGTCTCATGACCGACGTGACCGCCGACGTGACCGTCCACGTTGTGGCCGAAGCCTAATTCAAGAGGTTTCGATCCGGGGGCGCTCCCTTCACGGGAACGCCTCTCCGGAGAAGAGGAGCATTCCGCCGAGTGTGGAGTGCTCCTTTTTTTTCGTCTCCGCGGGTCCCTTCCGGGTCGGGGAAAGGGTATTCCTCCCCGGCGCCGAATTGATACAATGATAGGTCCCGTATTTATTTCCTTCCTTCACGACTAAGAGGTCAATCACATGGCGGATGAATCCCGGCCCGAGGTGAGCAAGCAGATCAGGCGCCCCCCGGAGAGCGTGCGGAGCGAACAGTCGCTCCTCGGCGCGCTGCTCCTCGACGCCCGCGCGCTCGACTCGATCACCGACGTCGTCAAGGCGGAGGACTTCTACCGCAACGACCACAGGCTCATCTTCGAGCACATCCAGAAGCTCGTCGGCCAGAACAAGCCCGTGGACGTGATCACCCTGAGCGAGGAGCTCAAGAACTGCAACCTCGAGGAGGTCACGGGCGGGCTCTCCTACCTGAACGAACTCGCCGTCAACGCCACCTCGACCGCCAACATCCGCCGCTACGCGCAGATCGTGCGCGAGAAGAGCGTGCTCCGCCAGATGATCGAGATCGGCGACCGGATGATCACCAACGCCGTCAACCCCGAGGGCCGCGAGCTCGACGAGCTCCTCTCGGAGGCCGAGCGCGACGTGCTCGGGATCAACGAGCAGAACTCCCAGGGCAAGCGCGGCTTCCGCTCCTTCAACACCCTGATGACCGAGGTGACCTCCCGTCTCGTCGAGCTCTACCAGAACACCGGGCAGGACGTCACCGGCGTGAAGACGCACTATCCGAACATGGACTACGTGCTCGCCGGCCTGCAGAAGGGCGACCTCATCATCGTCGCGGGCCGTCCGTCGATGGGCAAGACCACGCTCGCGATCAACATCGCCGAGAACATCGCCTTCCGCTCGGACCTGCCCGTGGCCATCTTCTCGATGGAAATGGGGGCCGAACAGATCGCCCAGCGCGTGATCTGCTCGCAGGCCAGGATCGACGCCCAGGAGATGAGGAAGGGCAAGCTCGACGACGCCCAGTGGCAGAAGTTCGGACAGGTCGTCCAGGCCCTCGAGAAGAAGTCCTTCTGGGTCGACGACACCCCGTCGCTCAGGATCAACGACCTGGCGAGCCGCGCCAGGCGCCTCGTCACGCAGACCGGTCCGCTCGCCCTGATCGTGGTCGACTACATCCAGCTCATGCAGGGACGCTCCTCCGCGGAGAACCGCTCCACGGAGCTCTCCGAGATCTCGCGCGGCCTCAAGGCCCTCGCCAAGGAGCTCGACTGCCCGGTGATCTGCCTCTCGCAGCTCAACCGAAGCGTGGACTCCCGTCCCGACAAGCGTCCGATGATGTCGGACCTGCGCGAGTCGGGCGCTATCGAACAGGACGCCGACGTGATCATGTTCATCTACCGCGACTGGGTCTACAACAAGGAGGCCGACCCCTCGCAGGCCGAGGTGATCGTCGCCAAGCAGCGTAACGGCCCGATCGGCACGCTGCGTTTCGTCTTCAAGGGCGAGCTCACCCGCTTCGAATCCTTCGAGGGCGACCGCGGCTACCATGTCGACATCGCCGAGTCGACCGTCGGCGAGAACTGACCTCCCGGGGACCCGCAGGGCCCCCGGACTCCCCCAATCCTTCTCTGAAGAAACAGGAAACGACCATCATGGACTGGATCACCTCGATCGACCCGATGACCGTCTTTTGCTACGCGGGTGCCTTCCTGCTCGTGTGCGTGGGCCTCATGGGTACCGTCGTGCCGGCGCTCCCCGGCCTCACCCTGATCGCCATCGGCGGCGTCGTGGCGGCCATCCCGACCGACTTCACGGTCGTGGGCCCCGTCTCGATCGGCGCCCTCGTCGTGTGCGCGCTCCTGGGCTTCGTGATCGACGCCCTGAGCCAGAGCCTGGGCGCGAAGAAGGTCGGCGCGAGCCGCGAGGGCATCATCGGCTCGATCGTGGGCACCTTCGTGGGTCTTTTCATGGGCGGGCTCTTCGGACTGCTCGTCATGCCCTTCGTCGGGGCCTTCCTCGGCGAATTCTGGGCCAAGAAGGACATGATCCAGGCCGGACGCGTGGGCGTGGCCACCTGGATCGGACTCGTCGTCGGGACCGCCCTGAAGATCGGCCTTGCCTTCTTCATGACCGGCCTCCTGCTCTTTGACTTCATCGTCCATTGACAAAGACTATCCTCCGATATTCATAACCTGAAAACCCAGCTCCCCCAGGGCTTCGGGGGCGTCCCCGGCTTCAAAGGGGGACGGGTTGTTACAATTTTCCCCGCCGCCCGCGGCGCACGGGGCCGCAAACGCCGTCCCACTCTTGTGGGCGCAACGGCTTTTTGATTTAATAGTGAATGAGGACGTCCGCGCCCCGCGGTCTTTGCGGGACCGCAGGAGAGAGCGGCGGACGCCCGGCACCCACACCAGAACCGCCAAGGAGGGCGTGGCTCGTTCAAACGTCCGAAACGCGGCCATCGGCCACGGGACCGTTTCGCACGGAGCAACGCGAAACACAGCATCATGAAATACATATCGACCCGTGGGGACTCCCGTTCCTACACCTTCTCGGAGATCGTCTTCCGCGGACTCGCCGATGACGACGGCCTGTTCGTGCCCGAGAGCTATCCGAAGATCACGACCGAACAGCTGCGCCTCTGGCGCGGCATGAGCTATCCGAACCTCGCCTACGAGATCCTCCACCTCTTCGCCCCCGAGATCCCCACGAAGGAACTCTGGCGCATGTGCGCGGAGACCTACCGCGGGTGCTCGTTCGAACACGGTTGCGACTCGTTCCGCTCCCAGGACATCACGCCCCTGAAGCAGCTCCACGACTCGATCGGCCTGCTCGAGCTCGGCAACGGCCCGACGCTCACGTTCGACGACATCGGGCTGCAGTTCCTCGCCTGCATGTACGACCACGACATCGGCGGGAGCCACGCCGACATGACGCTTCTCGGCGCCACGACGGGCGACATGGGTTCTGCCGCCGAGGTGGCCTTCGCCCACAAGCCGGGCGTGAAGATCGTCATGCTCTCCCCGAAGGGCCGCATGACCGGCTTCCAGGCCGCTCAGCTCTATTCGAACATCGCCCCGAACATCGCCAACGTCGAGGTCGAAGGCAGCTTCGACGACTGCCAGGAGATCGTCTTCAGGATCCTCAGGGACCGCGAGTTCTGCGAGGAGCACAACATCCACGCGATCAACTCCGTGCTCTGGGCCCGCCTGGCCGCCCAGGTCGTCTACTACTTCTGGGCCTACCTGCAGGCCACCTCGGACTGCACCGAGGAGGTCGTCTTCGCCATGCCGGGCGGCAACTTCGGCAACGCCTTCTCGTGCTGGGTCGCCAAGCAGATGGGCCTTCCCGTCATGCGCCAGATCGTGGGCACCAACGAGAACGACGCCCTCGACCGCTTCTTCATGACGGGCACGTACCGTCCGAAGCCCTGCCACGAGACGCTCGCCACGAGCTCCCCGTCGGCGGACATCGCCCGCGCGGCCAACCTCGAGCGCTTCCTCTTCGACGTGCTCGACCGCAACGGGGCCCGCGTGCGCGAACTCATGCAGGACCTCCAGTACAACGGCGAGATCGTCCTCACGCCCGAGGAGTTCCGCAAGGTGCGCCGCTGCGGCGTGATCACCGGCACGGCCGACCACGCCAACCGCCTCGAGATCATCTCGATGATGCACCTCGAGTACGACACCTTCGTCGACCCGCACACCGCCGACGCGCTCTTCACGGGCATCTACCTCCACCCGGTGGGCGTCAAGACGATCTGCTGCGAGACGGTCGCCCCGGTGAAGTTCCCGGCGATCATCAAGCAGGCCACGGGCGTCAACATCGAGCCCCCGGAGGACTTCGCCGACATCTTCGAGCGGCGCCGCGCCTCGGTTCCGATGCCGCCCGACGAGAAGAAGGTGCGCGAGTTCGTCAAGGAATTCGCACATGAATGAAGCCGCCCGCCACGACAAGAAAGTGGTGGGCTTCGTGGGTCACTCAGGCGCGGGGAAGACGACCCTGGCCACCCGGGTGACCCATTTGCTTGCCACGAAGGGGATCCGCGTGAGCGTTCTGAAGAACGCCCACCACGACTTCGACATGGACCGTCCCGGCAAGGACTCCTGGCGCTACCGCGAGTCGGGCGCCCGCGAGGTGATGGTCCGCTCGGGCGGACGCTACGCCATGCTCGTCGAATGTCCCGAGCAGCCCTCGGTCGAGGAACTCCTCGCGCTCTTCACGCGCGCCGAGCTCGTCATCGTCGAAGGCTTTAAAAACGAGGGCGAGTTCCCTAAAATTGAAGTTCGGCGCCGTGGGGCGAGCGACCATGCAGCTCCCCTCTGGCCCGACAATCCACAGATCCGCGCCTTGGCGACGGATGACCCGGAGGCCGCGCGGGCGGCACGGGAGGCCGGCCTGACCGTCCTCTCCGTGAACGATCCCGAGGCCGTCGCAGAGTACATTGAGAGCCAGTTATGATCAGTTATGAAGAAGCCCTGTCACGTCTTTTGAGCAAAGCCTCCCCGATCGAGGGGACCGAGGTCGTGCCGCTGCTCTACTCCACGCAGCGCGTCCTCGCCGAGGACGTGGTCAGTTCGATCGCCGTGCCCGGCTGGGACAACTCCCAGATGGACGGCTACGCGGTCGCCGAGGCCGACCTCGAGGGGGCCTCGGAGGCTTCACCCGTCACGCTGGAGGTCTCCGACCGCATTCCCGCGGGCGGCGTGGGCGGCCCGATGAAGGCCGGCACCGCCGTGCGCATCTTCACCGGCGCGCCGATCCCCGAGGGGGCCGACACTGTGGTCCCCCAGGAGGAGGTCACCGCCGCCGACGGCCGCGTCACCTTCACGAAGCCCGTCACCGAGGGCGCCTGGGTGCGCCGCCGCGGCTCCGACGTCGCGCAGGGCCACGTCGTCCTCAAGAAGGGCGACCGCCTCACCCCGGCCGCGATCGGCATGCTCGCCTCGATCGGCCGCGCCTACGTCACGGTCTACCGCCGCCTCAGGGTCGGCATCTTCTTCTCCGGTGACGAACTCGTCCAGCCCGGCGAACCGCTCCCGCCCGGCGGCATCTACAACTCGAACCGCTTCATGATCCGCAGCCTCCTCGTCACCCTCGGGTGCGAGGCGATCGACCTCGGCAACGTGCCCGACACGCTCGAGGCGACGGTGCGCGCCTTCGAGAACGCCGCCACTTCGGCCGACGTCATCCTCACGACGGGCGGCATGAGCGTGGGCGAAGAGGACCACGTCAAGAAGGCGGTCGAATCGATCGGCCACGTCGACACGTGGCGCGTGCGCCTCAAGCCCGGCAAGCCGCTCGCCTTCGGCGACGTCCGCGGCGTCCCCTTCATCGGCTGCCCGGGCAATCCGGTCGCCGGCTTCGTCGTCTTCCTGATGATGGCCCGTCCTTATCTCCTGAAGCGCATGGGCCTCGCCGACAGCGAGATCCGTCCGCTCTCCGTGAGGGCCGACTTCGAATGGACCAAGCGCGGCGAGCGTCAGGAATTCGTCCGAGTCAGGCGCAACAAGGAGGGCGGCCTCGACCTCTACCACACCCAGAACTCGCAGGTGCTCAGCTCCTGCGCGTGGGCCGACGGCCTCGTCGACGTCCCCGTCGGCGCGACGATCCGCCGCGGCGACATGGTCGACTACTACCCGTTCTGCCTCTTCTTCGCCTGATCCCCGGGACAACCAAACGTACGGAACACACACGAACATGAAAGCCGACATCCTCTACTTCGCCATGCTCAAGGACGCCGTCGGACGCGACCGCGAAACGCTCGAGCTCCCCGACACGGTCGTGACGGTCTCGGACCTCCTCGACTTCCTCGCCGCCCGGGGCGAGCCCTTCGCCTCCGCGCTCGCCAACCGCAAGCGCGTGCGCTGCGCGCTCGACCAGGAGATGGCGTTTGCCGCCTCGGACATCCGCAAGGCCTCCGAAATCGCACTCTTCCCGCCCGTCACCGGAGGTTGATCCGTCATGACCGGACAGGACTTCTTTGAAAAGGTCGTCGTCTCCCACGACGACTTCGACCTGAGCGCCGAATGCGCCCTCCTGAGGAGCCGTTCGCCCGAGTCGGGCGCGGTGGCCTCCTTCGTGGGCGTCGTCAGGAACCACAACGACGGTTCGCCCGTCACGCGCATGACCCTCGAGCACTACCCCGGCATGACCGAGAAGAGCCTCTCGAAGATCATCGACGGGGCCCGCCGCCGCTGGCCGATCACGGGCGTGGTGGTCCACCACCGCGTCGGTCCGCTCGAACTGGGCGACCAGATCGTGCTCGTGGCGGTCGCCTCGGCGCACCGCCAGGCCGCCTTCATGGCCTGCGAGTTCATCATGGACGGAACGTCTCGGTGAATCCTCCCGCCGAGGCCAAGTCGTAACCTGCGGCGAAAGAA